>JAQGLO010000015.1 GCA_028292825.1 Alphaproteobacteria bacterium
TTCATGACTTCGGATTCGCCGGCGCGCTCGCGGCGCTTGTCGACGATGGCCAGCGGCGCATCGATCCGCTTGGCCAGCGCCCGGGCGCGCACCACGCCACCGACGTCGGGCGACACCACCATCGTATTCTTGAGGTCCAGCCGCTCCTTGATATCGCGGACCATCACCGGCGCGCTGAACAGGTTATCGACCGGAATATCGAAGAAACCCTGGATCTGCCCGGCATGGAGGTCGACGGTCAGCACCCGATCGGCGCCGGCGCGGGTGATCAGATTCGACACCAGCTTGGCTGAAATCGGGGTGCGGGGGCCGGGTTTGCGGTCCTGGCGGGCATAGCCGAAATAGGGAATCACCGCCGTGATGCGCCGCGCCGAGGAGCGGCGCAGCGCATCGATCATGATCAGCAGTTCCATCAGATTGTCGTTGGCGGGCGCGCTGGTGGACTGGATCAGGAACATGTCCTCGCCGCGGACATTCTCGTGAATCTCGACGAACACTTCATCGTCGGCGAAGCGGCGGACATCGGCCTTGACGGGCGTGAGGTCCAGGTAGCTGCCGATCGCATGGACCAGCGGCTTGTTGGAATTTCCGGTGATGAGGCGCATGCCCCGCGACCCGATCAGATCGTTCATGCCGCGCGCCCCCAAACCCCGTGAACCTTTGATGACGGGGCTTTTAGCCGTTGCCCCCGGGACTCGCAACCTGCGCAATCGCCGCTGTCACCCGGTTAGCACAATGGCCGAAATTTGCCGCCCATAATCGGGTTCGCCGGCATGGGTGGTGCGGCGGTAGCTGAAAAAGCCGTTCTCGGGCGGGTAAGTCGAGACCCCCGCCTTCACCACCGATTCCACCCCGGCGACGGCCAGCCGGTGCGCCGCATAGCCTTCCAGGTCAAAGCGGTAATGGCCTTCCTTGTCGCTTGGGACAAAGAATTTGCGCATCCGCAGGCCCTGTTCCAGGAAACGGTCGCGAAAATCGAAGCCCACTTCGTAATCGCGCTGGCTGATGCAGGGCCCGATGGCGGCGCTGATGGCGGCGCGGGTGGCGCCCAGCTTCTCCATGGCCTCCAGGGTGGCTTCCAGGACACCACCATGCGCCCCCTTCCAGCCGGCATGGGCCGCCCCGATCACCCGCGCCTTGCGGTCCACGAACAGTATGGGCGCGCAATCGGCGGTCAGGATGCCCAGCGCGACCCCTGGCGTGGCTGTGACCATGCCATCGCCATCGGGGCGGGCATCCCACAGGGGGGCTGCATGGACGGTGGCGCTGTGGATCTGGGACAGGCTGATCAACGTCTCGGCGCCCAGCGCCGCCCGGACCCGGTCACGATTTTCGGCCACGGCGGCGGGATCATCCTTCGAACCCGGGCCGCAGTTGAGCGCGGCGTAAATGCCTTCGGAGACCCCGCCCTCGCGGCCGAAGAAGCCGTGCGCGATGCCGCGCCCTTCCAGGTTGTCCGCTTCCAGCCTCTTGATGCGGATCACGGCGCGAACCCCGCAACCTCGCTCAGCACCGGCGGCACGAAGGCGATAGCCTTGAAGAGCGTGCCCATCTGCTGCGCCCCGATCAGCCGCTCGGTCGCCTGGATCAGCGCGTCCGCTTCGGCCGGATGGCTTTTTACAAGCTGCTCGGCGCGCTCGGTGATGCCGATGGTGGCGAGAAAGGCGCCCTGGGTCACCGGCCCGACCACATGCGCGCCGCCGCGCTTTCCCGCCTGCGCCAGCGCCGCGAAATCCACATGCGCCGACAGATCGTCCGCGCCCGGTTCGGCCAGGACCTCGGCGAATTCATGCCCGCCCACTGCCTGCAAGGTCTCACCGAAGCCCGTTACCGCATCATAACCGTAATCGATCACCAGCGCCGCGCCGCCCTTCACGGCCACGATGCGCGCAATCTCTTCGGCCAAGGCGAGGCCGGCCGGCGAATGCTCATAGACGCCGCCATCCGGCGCGGCTTCGCGGTCTTCGGGAATGGTGGGGCGCGGCACCGGCACCGGCGCCAGCGCGAAGGCGAGGTCACCGCGCCTGAGGCCTTCCGTGGCCACCGTCACCATGCGTTCGCACCAGCCGCGTTCGGTCTTCACATACTGGCGCACCGGCAGGGCATCGAAGAATTCGTTGGCCACCAGGAACAGTGGCCGGTCGGACAGGCTATCGTCGAACTGCGCCTGCCAGGAAATGTCCGCGCCGGCGCCGCGCAGCTTCTCGGCCTGGATGGCCTGCAACACCGGGCTGGCCTCGATCATCACGATGTCCAGGTCGGCCAGGAATTCCGGCGCCACCGCGGCGGCGCGCAGGATGTCGGCCATCAAGGTGCCGCGTCCCGGCCCCAGCTCCACCAAACGCGGGTTTTTCGGACAGCCCTGGTCGGCCCAGGCCTGCACCAGCCACAGCCCCACCATCTCGCCGAACATCTGGCTGACTTCCGGCGCGGTGGTGAAGTCGCCGGATGCGCCGATGGGATCGCGGGTGGCGTAATAGCCGTCCTGCGGATCCAGCAGCGCGATGGTCATGAACTGCGCCACCGACATCGGACCCTGGGCGTCGATCAGGTCGGCGATGCGCGATTTCAATCTCATGCCGGCTTCTTGCGATAGGCGATCCAGAACAGCGCGCCTGCCGTCAGCCAGATCGGGATCGACAGGGCCATGCCCATGCTGACCGGGCCGATGAACTGGGTGTCGGGCTCGCGGAAGAATTCGCAGAGGAAGCGGAAGGTGCCGTAGCCCAGGAAGAACAACGCCGAGATCAGCCCCGGCTTTTCGTTCGCGCGGAAGACCCGCAGCGCGATCTGCATCAGCCCGAACAGCAGTGCCCCTTCCAGCGCCGCTTCATACAGCTGGCTGGGATGGCGCGGCAGGTGCAATGCGTCGCGCGGGAAGATCATCGCCCAAGGGACATTGGTGACCCGGCCCCACAATTCGCCATTCACGAAATTGGCGATGCGCACAATGAAGATGCCAATGGGGGCAAAGGCGCAGCACAGATCCGCGATCGACAGGAAGTTCAGCTTGCGCCGCCGCGCGAACCACCACACCGCGATGACGACGCCCAGGAGTCCGCCATGGAAGGACATGCCGCCTTCCCAGGCCGCGATGATGCGGATGGGATCGGTGAGGAAGCCCATCGGCAAGCCGTCGCAGAAGGCGGCATAGCCGGGCGTCACCGCGCACAGCACGGTGCCATAGATCAGCACCCAGCCCAGCCGGCCGCCGATGATGATGCCGAAGGTGGCCCACACCACCAGGTCGCCGATATCATCCTCGGTGGCGGGCGGTTTGCCGTTGAAGGGCGGGTGCGCCCAGAGCCGTTTCTGCCGCAGCACCCGGACCACGCCCCACCAGGCCAGCACAATGCCCACGATATAGCCCAGCGCGTACCAGCGGATGGCAATGGGGCCCAGTTGCAGGGCGACGGGATCGATATGGGGAAAGGGCAGCAGGGCCTGGATCATGGGCGGCAAAACGCCGGTGCTTCGTGGCTTGTGTCAAGTGAAGCCGCTGGTCATAAAGGCCGCTCGCAAGGAGACCCCCATGGCACAGACCGACAATCCCTTCCTGGACGGCGTGGCCAAGGCCTTCACCGACGCCGCCGGCATGGCCCAGAGCGTGCGCACCGAGATCGACACTTTCATGCGCCAGCGGCTGGAGCGGCTGGTGGCCGACATGGATTTCGTGCCGCGCGAGGAATTCGAGGCCGTGAAGGCCATGGCCGCCAAGGCCCGCGCCGAGAACGAGGCCCTTGCGGCCCGGATCGCCGCTTTGGAATCCAAATCAAGCACTTAGCCGGCCCCTGACCAAAAGCTGGGAGTCTTTCCGGCCCCGGAACCGGGAATCTGTGAGCGGATTCAAAGCTGTGGAATCTTTTCCAAGAGGCTGGATGACGAGTCCCGGACTCTTGTTTTCTCCAGATGTTGTGCCAGTTTGGATCGCAACTGCTTCGTTTTGTGTCTGGAGTTGCCCATGTCCTTTACCCACCTGGACGACGAGCCGCTGGATGCCCTGCACCCGCTCGACATGCTGGAGCGGGCCGTGGAGGCCAATGGCTGGGCCTTTGAACGGGCCGGCCGGGACGAATTGAACCTGTCGGTCGCCGGCAAGTGGAGCGACCACCACTTCAACTTCTCCTGGCGGGAGGACCTACAGTCCCTGCATCTGTCCAGCGCCTTCGACATGCGGATCAGCGAAGGCACCCGCCGCCAGAATGTCGCCGACCTGCTGATGGCGGTGAACGCCAAGCTGTGGATCGGCCATTTCGACCTGTGGCCCCAGGACGGCACCATCATCTTCCGCCATGCCATGATCTTCCCCGACGCCGAAGCCAGCGCCGCCCAGTGCGAGGCGCTGCTGAACCTGGCGTTGGAAGCCTGTGAGCACTATTACCCCGCCTTCCAGTTCGTGCTGTGGGGCGGCAAGACGGCCGACGAGGCCATTGCCGCCGCGGTGCTGGAATGCGCCGGACAGGCGTGAGCCTGTGATCCTGCTCATCGGCGCTGGGCGCATGGGGTCGGCCCTGCTGAAGGGCTGGCTGGCCGGTGGCGTCAAAGCCATCACCGTGGTCGAGCCCAAACCATCTGCCGACCTTACGAAGCTGGCCAAGGCGAAGAAGATTGCGCTGTTCGCCGCGCCGTCGCAGGTCCGTGGCAAGCCATCGGTCTGCGTGGTGGCGATCAAGCCGCAGATCTTGAAAGGCGAAGCGCCGACCCTGGCGGAATTTGCCAAAGCCGGCGCGCTGATGATCTCCATCGCGGCGGGCACCTCCGTCGCCTCGATGATGCAGGCCTGGGGAAAAAAGGCGCGCATCATCCGCGCCATGCCCAACACGCCCGGTTCGGTCGGGGCCGGCATCACCGGCCTCTATCCGGCAAAAACGGTGACCGCTGCCGACAGGAAACGCGCCGTGGCGCTGCTGTCGGTGCTGGGCCAGACCGAATGGCTGGCCAGGGAAAAGCTGATCGACAGCGTCACCGCCGTTTCCGGATCCGGCCCCGCCTATCTGTTCCTGTTCGCCGAGGCCCTCACCGAAGCCGGTATCGCCGAAGGCCTGACGCGCAAGCAGGCCGAAATCTTCGCCCGCGCCACCGTCTCCGGCGCCGGCGCCTTGCTGGCCGCAGACAAAACGCCCGCCGGCAAACTGCGCGAGAACGTCACCAGCCCCGGCGGCACCACCGCCGCCGCGCTGGCCGTGTTCATGGCGGATGATGCGCTGCTGAATCTGGTGAAGCGCGCCGCCCACGCCTGCGCCCGCCGGGCGGAAGAACTGGGCTAAGCCCGCGCGCGCAGGTAAGCCAGCAACGCCGCCGGTGCGCCCTGCTGTTCCAGCACCGGCAGCACGACTTTGTCGCCATGCTCGCCATTGGTCAGGATCACCGCGCCATCGCCGGTGGTCTTGTCGAGCCAGGCGAAAGTGGACAAGCCCGGATCCCGTCCCGTGTGCATCAGGATGGTGTACCCCGGAAAGATCAGCACCTGCCAGCCAAGGCCGGGGCCGACATCCGTCGGACAGCTGGCCGCCTTGGCGCCCGCGCAATCGGATTCCTTCTGGCTTCGCTGGACGCGGATGCGATCGGCCGCGATGGCCGGGTTCAACGCTTCGTCCTTCAGCACGGACAGCATGAAGCGGGCATAGTCGCCGGCCGTGGTGTAAACTAGGTCTGCCGCGATGAGGTGCGCGGCGATGTGCGGCTTGAGGGCGATGCCGTCCGCGCCGACCGGAACTGCGATGCGGCCCTCGAACCAGGGACGGCCCACATAAGCGGTGCTTTGCAGGTTTTCGGGCTTCAGGAGAAATTGATCCGCAAGCGCTTCAAAATTGCGGCCCGTCTTCTCTTCCGCAAAGTGCGCCACATATTGATAGCCCTCGCCGGAATAGCCGTAACCGGCGCCGGGATCGCGCAGGAATTTCAGACCGCCCTTGCCGCGCCAGTTGGGAAAGCCGGTCTGATGCGACAAGGCCAGACGCGGCGTCAGCGCCAAGGTTCGCGGATCGGCAGCGATGTCAGGATCGACGAAAATCGGCGCCATGCTGTCGTCCAGCCCGAACAGGCCGGCGGATGCCATGCGCAGTATGATTTCCGCCGACATGGGCTTGGCCAGAGACGCAATGTTGTAAAGCGTTGCAGGCGAGGTGGGGACGCCGGGGCTTTGCTCGCCCAGCGCTTCCACCTTTGCGATGGCGCCGTTCCGGATGATGGCAAACGAAACGCTCGGGACGCCGTTTTCCTTCAGCGCAGCCGCGATCTCTTGCGCCTGAGCGCGCTGGGCAAGCGTGATCAGAAGGACTGAGAAAACTGCGGATTTGATCATCGCCGAGAACATGCCAAATATTTGGCACCTTGCCTTGCAGCTGTCAACGCATGGCGATTGGCGCGTTTATCAACACCGTTTGCACCCACGGTAAAATGCCTCCGCAACCTCACGCAAAGGCGTGTCATGCGGTGTTGGACAAGGGGGGAGGGGGTACAGTTTTTTGCCGAAATCGCCCGCGCATTGGGCGGATTTCGGGAAAAATTCTGTTGGAGAGAAAAACAGTCTCAGACCGGCAGCCGGATCACGGCTTTCAGGCCGCCCAGCGCACTGTCGCCCAGGACGATATCCCCGCCATGGGCCCGGGCGATGTCGCGGGCGATGGCCAGACCAAGTCCGCTGCCGCCGCTCTGCAGGTTGCGGCCCTGGTCCAGGCGGTGGAAGGGGCGGAAGGCTTCCTCGCGGCGGGCTTGCGGAATTCCCGGCCCGTTATCCTCCACCGCGATTTCCGCCACATTGCCGCGCCGCGCCAGGGTCACCGACACCTGCGAACCATGCTTCAGTGCATTGTCGATCAGGTTGGTCAGGCAGCGCCGCAGCGCCGCGCGCTTGACGCTGACCTCGATGCCGTCCGGCGCCGTGATGGCGACATTCTCGCGCTGCCGCGCCTTGGCGCTGGCCGCCGTCGCATCGCGCACCATCTCGCCCAGGTCGGTGAGGGCCGAATCCTCGCCGCCCTCACCGCGGGCAAAGGCGAGATATTCGTCCAGCATATGCTCCATCTCTTCGATGTCGCCGCGCATGTCGGCGATTTCGTTCGGGGCAGCATGCCCCTCACCCTCCGGCATCATCGCCAGCGCCAGCTTCAGCCGTGTCAGCGGCGTCTTGAGATCGTGGCTGACGCCGGCCAGCATTTCGGTACGCTGGGTGACATGGCGTTCGATGCGCTCGCGCATGGTGATGAAGGCCTGGGCGGCGCGGCGCACTTCCACCGCGCCATACGGCTTGAAGTCCGGCACGGCGCGGCCCTTGCCGAAGCTGTCGGCGGCGCGCGCCAGCCGCTCGATGGGGCGCACCTGGTTGCGCAGGAACAAGGCCGCAATGCCCATCAGCAAAAGAGACGAGCCCACCATCCACAGGATGAAGATGTCGGGCTTGGAGACGGTAACACGATCGCGCGGCACCAGCACCGCCAGCACGCCGTCATGGACATCGACGCGGATGTCGAAGGCATCGCCCATGCGGGCGGTGCGGAAGTCGCGGTCCTTGCCGATGCGCTGTTCCAGAATGTCGTCCAGCGCCACATCGATGGTGCTGGTCAGCTTGCCATGGAAGGGCGGCAGGTTCTCGCCGGGAAGGAAGCGGATCTGATAGTCGAGTTGCCGTCCCGCCAGCGCCCGCAGCCGCAGCCGGTCCGCGCCCACATGATTGTCCTCCAGCGCCACCAGCAGGGCGATGTCGGCGGACACGTCGCGCGCCAGCCGCCGCGTGGTGGTGTCGAGGTCGCGCTCGAAAAAGACATAGGCCACGATTGCCTGCAGCAGCACGATCGGCGCCACGATGATGATCAGCGAGCGGCCGAACAGATGGCGCGGCAGGAAGCGCTTCAGCGAGAAGCTTCTGTCAGACACGATCGGGCACGAGCATGTAGCCAACCCCGCGCACGGTCTGCAGATACAAAGGCAGCTTGGGGTCTTCCTCGATCTTGCGGCGCAGGCGGGTCACCTGCACGTCGATGGAGCGTTCCAGCGCCACGTTCAGCCGCTTGCACAATTCGCCCCGCGAAAAGGGGCGGCCCGCATGGGTGGCGAAGAGCTGCAGCAGGGCAGCTTCCGCGCCGGTCAGCTTCACCGGCTTGCCGGTGCGCGTCAGCCGCGAAGTGGCGGGGTCGAACAAAGCGGCGCCCATGCGCACCGGGCCGATGGCCGGCGCCTCCGGCGGCGCGGAACGGCGCAGCAGGCTGTTCACCCGCAGCAGCAGTTCGCGCGGCTCGAACGGCTTGGGCAGGTAATCGTCGGCGCCCAGTTCCAGGCCGGCGATGCGGTCGGCGGGATCGCCCCGCGCCGTCAGCATCAGGATGGGAACCTTGGACTCCTTGCGCACGCTCTGGGTCAGGTCCAGCCCGGATTCGCCGGGCATCATCACGTCCAGGATCAGCAGGTCGAAGGCCATGCCCTTCATCAGGGCGCGGGCATCGGCGGCGCCGGGGGCGGCGGTCACCCGATAGCCGTTGCCGGACAGGTATCGTTGGAGCAGCGCGCGCAGGCGTTCGTCGTCATCAACCACCAGCAAATGCGGCTCATCGCCCGCCCCGCTCATGGCTGCCATGCCTGGGAAAGTGGCGAAAATGCCCTTGCCGCCCTTGCGGGTTTCGCGCGTGCCATGCTGCAATACATGCCAGAAAAACTAGGCCCTCCCATCGGGACGGGCAAGCCCGGGCCTTTTCCAGGAAGATGGGGCAGGGCGGGCGGACAGGAACAGGCAATGGCAGACGTGATCCCCTTTGACCAGCGCGACGGCTCGCTTTGGTATGACGGCAAGCTGGTGCCCTGGAAGGATGCCAAGACCCATGTGCTGACCCATGGCCTGCATTACGGTTCCTGCGTGTTCGAAGGCCAGCGCATTTACAACGGCACTATCTACAAGCTGAAGGAGCATACCGACCGCCTGTTCTTCTCGGCCGAGCAGTTGGGCATGACGATTCCCTTCACCAGGGAACAGATCAACCAGGCTTGCATCGATGCCGCCGCCGCGCAGGATATCAAGGACGGTTATCTGCGGCCCGTGGCGTTCCGCGGCAGCGAGATGATGGCGGTGTCGGCGCAGAACACCACCATCCATGTCGCCATCGCCTGCTGGCCATGGCCCAGCTATTTCAGCCCGGCGGAAAAGCTCAAGGGTATCCGGCTGGATATTTCGCGCTGGAAGCGCCCCTCGGCGGAGACCGAGCCGGTGCATGCCAAGGCCGCCGGCCTCTACATGATCTGCACCATCTCCAAGCATGAAGCGGAAGCCAAGGGCTATGCCGATGCGATGATGCTGGACTATCGCGGCTATGTCGCCGAAGCCACCGGCGCCAATGTGTTCTTCGTCAAGGACGGCGATCTGCATACGCCGACGCCGGACTGTTTCCTTAACGGGCTGACGCGCCAGTCGGTGATCGCCATCGCCAAGGCGCGCGGCGTCAAGGTGATCGAGCGTCATATCACGCCGGACGAGCTGACGGGATTCACCGAATGCTTCCTCACCGGCTCGGCCGCGGAAGTCACGCCGGTGTCGGAGATCGGGCCTTACACCTTCAAGCCCGGCACACTGACCGAGAGTTTGATGAACGCCTATTCCGACGAAGTGCGCGGTGTTTCGGCGAAGGTGCCGGCCTAGCCTTTCGGCCCGACCCACACGATCAGCGCCGCGCCGGCCAGCAGCAGCCAGATGCCAAGCGCTTCGCGCCGCGTGGTATTCTGCTTGAAGATGAAGCGTGTCACGCCCTGCGCGAACAGCACTTCCACCAGCGCCAGCGTGCGAACGCTTGCCGCCGTCGCCAGCGCGAAAGCCAGGAACCAGAACTGTGACGCCGCCGCGCCCGTGAAGCCGGCGGTCAATGACGGCTTCCACAGTCCCAGAATGGCGCTGAGTGTCCGCCGCCGGAACAGCAGCAGCCACGCCAGCAGCAGCACAGTCTGCAAGGTCAGTCCCGCCGCGAGGCTGAAGGTCGCCGCGACCACGAAGCTGGCCTGGTGCAAAGACAGAATGGCGCCGCGATAGCCTATTGCCGAGGCCGCGAACAGCGCGGCGCTCGACAGCCCCAGCAATGCCGGCTTCAGGCCGCCGGTCAGCGCCTGCGGTTTGACCGAGATCAGCGCCACGCCGATCATGGCGGTGATGATGGCCAAGCCCATCGGCAAGCTGAGCGGATCGTGCAGGAACGCAAGGCCCATCAGCGCCACCAGCACCGGCTCGGTCTTGAGATAGGCGACGGTGACGACGAAACTGCGCTGCTCCATGGTCTTGAGCATCAATGCGGTCGCGGCGATCTGGGTCAGCGCGCCCAGCGCCGTCCACAGTGCGAAGTCCGTATTGATCTTCGGCAGCGAACCGCCTGTCGCCAGCATCACGGCCGCCAGGAACACCAGCGCGAACGGAAAGCCGAACAGGAAGCGCACCAGGGTTGCACCCAAGGCACCCAACTTCGGGGTCAGCTCGCGTTGCATGGTGTTGCGCGCGGTCTGCCCGGCGGCGCCCAGCAAGGTGAAGGCAACCCACAGAAAGCTCACGTCGGGTCGCTTGGTCCCGGACGGATATGCGCCATGCCGTTGCGAAAATAGACCACGCCGGTATAGACGGTCAGCGCCGCCGCCACCCATAACAGGATATAGGCGAGGGCTGAATACGTCATCGAGGTCATGCCCGGCACATAGGTATCAGCCAGCGGCGTCAGGATCATGGCCCCAATGGCCAGCATCTGCACCGCCGTCTTGAACTTGGCGATTGCGGTGACGGGCACGCTGACGCGGGTGCCGGCCAGATATTCACGCAGTCCCGAAACAAGTATCTCGCGCGACAGGATGATCAGCGCCGGGACAAGCCGCAGCAGACTGAAAGCGGTATCGCCGGTGTCGGGGTTGACCCTGCGGAACGTGCCTTCCGCGACCAGCATCATCAGCGCCACCGCCACCAGCACCTTGTCAGCGATGGGATCCAGCATGCGGCCGAAATCCGAACCCGCCTTCAGCTTGCGGGCGGCGAAGCCGTCCAGCCAGTCGCTGACGCCGGCGATCACGAACACCGCAAAGGCCGTCAGCCGCGCCACTTCGCCCGGCATGACAAAGGCGAACGCGAAAACGGGAACCAGCACGATCCGCAGGATGGTGAGGGCGTTGGGCAAAGCGAACATGGCCGCAGTTTAGAACCCCTCCATCGCGAGGTCACTCTTTTACTTCGGCCGATCGTCTTTACTTCGGCCGATCGTCAGGTGGGATGAAAGAAATCGTAGACTTTCTTGGCCAGCGTAGCGCTGACCCCGCCCACCGACGCCAGATCGGCCAAGCTGGCCCCGGCCACAGCTCGGGCCGAGCCGAAATGCTGCAAAAGCGCGCGCTTCCGGCTGGCGCCCACGCCGGCGATCTCGTCCAGCGGATTGGCGCCGATGGCGGCGCTGCGCTTCTTGCGGTGGCCGCCGATGACGAACCGGTGCGCCTCGTCGCGCAGGCGCTGCAGATAGTACAGAACAGGGCTCTTGTGATCGAGGCGGAAGGGCTCCTTGCCCGGCAGGTAGAAATGCTCGCGGCCGGCATCGCGGTCGGGGCCCTTGGAGATGGAGGCCAGCGCCACATCCTCCACCCCCAGATCGGCAAAGACCTGGCAGGCGACGGAAAGCTGGCCTGGTCCGCCATCGATCAGCACCAGGTCAGGGCGCTTCCACCGGGGATCGGGGCCAGCGCTGGAGACGTCCGCTTCTTCCTTCACCATGCGGGCAAAGCGCCGGCTCAGCACTTCGCGCATCATGGCGTAATCATCGCCGGGTGCGAGGTCTTGGGCCTTGATGTTGAACTTGCGATACTGCGCCTTTTCGAAACCTTCCGGGCCGGCCA
>JAQGLO010000022.1 GCA_028292825.1 Alphaproteobacteria bacterium
AGCAGGCGGTCAATCAGATTGTTCCCGATCGCCCCGCCAATCACCAGCCCATAGCCGATGGCCAGGGACTGGCTGGTGGTACGCCACAAAAGCCAGCCCAGCACGGCAATCGCCGCCAGGGCCACCATCACCAGGAACCAGCGCCCGAACGGACCGGAGGCCGGGAACAGGCCATAGGAGATACCCGGGTTCCACACCATCACCAGGTTAAAAAACGGCAAGAACGGGACGCTGCGGCCCGGTCCCAGCTGCGCGAAGCCCGCGCCGTAGAGCATGAACAGCTTGGAGCCCTGGTCGGCCACCAGGGCCAGGGCTGCGGCAACCAGCCCGACTTCGCGCGGCTGGAGCCCCCGGAGAAACGACGTCATGCGGTCCCCAGCTGCGCCACGGCGTCGGTGCAGCGGTCGCACAGATGGGTGTCGGGGTGGCTCTTGACCTCCTCCAGCACCATCCAGCAGCGCACGCATTTCTCGCCCGGCGCGGGGGCGAATTTGGCGGCGGCGCCCTTCACTTCCTGCACCGTGTAAAGCCCGTCCAGGTCGGCGACCAGCTCGATGCCGGCGCCGGAAGTGATGGCGACTTCCGGCAGGCTGACATTTTTGAACAAAGCCCGGTCGGCGGGGTCGGTGACATAGAGCGTCGGGGCCGCTTCCAGGCTGGAGCCGATGGACTTGTCGGCGCGCGCCAGTTCCAGCGCCCCGGTGACGACGCGGCGCAGTTCGCGGATGCGCGCCCATTTGGCGACCAGCGCCGGATCGGCCCAGGCGGCGGGCACGGCGAAGAAGTCGTTGAGATGCACGCTGCTGCCGGTGCCGAAGCGCGTGGTCCAGGCTTCTTCCATGGTGAAGCAGAGGATGGGCGCGAACCAGGTGACGATGCGGCGGAAGATTTCGTCCGTCACGGTGCGCGACGACCGGCGGCGGACGCTGGCGGCGGAGTCGCAGTACAGCGAATCCTTGCGGATGTCGAAATAGAAGGCCGACAATTCGTTGGTGCAGAAGTTGAACAAAGTGGAATTGACCAGCCCGAAATCAAACGCCTCATAGGCCTTGCGGACCGTGGCATCGAGTTCGGCCAGCCGCGCCAGCATGAAGCGTTCCAGCTCCGGCATCTGCTCGACCGCGATGCGCTCGGCCTCGTCGAAGCCCGCCAGGTTGGCGAGCATGAAGCGGATGGTGTTGCGCAGCCGGCGATAGGCTTCGACATTGGACTTGATGATGTCCTGGCCGATGCGCAGGTCTTCGGTGAAATCGGAATTGGCGGCCCACAGGCGCAGGATCTCGGCGCCATTCTTGTCGGCGATCACCTGCGGCGCCAGGGTGTTGCCCAGCGACTTGGACATCTTGCGGCCCTGCTCGTCCAGCACGAAGCCGTGGGTGAGAACGCCCTTGTAAGGCGGCTTGCCGGTGGTGCCGACGCTTTCCAGCAGCGAGGACTGGAACCAGCCGCGATGCTGGTCCGAGCCTTCCAGGTAGAGATCGGCGCGTTCGGCCTTGGGCCAGTTGGGATCGATGGGATCTTCCACCACGAACACATGTGTCGAGCCGCTGTCGAACCAGACATCGAGAATGTCGGTGACCTGCTCGAAATCGTCAGGGTTGCGCTCGCCCAGGAAGCGCGAGGCCGGCGAGGTGAACCAGGCATCGGCGCCTTCGGCTTCGAAGGCGGCCTGGATGCGGTCGAATACCACCTTATCGTTTAACACTTCGCCGGTCGCTTTCTCGACGAAGATCGCCAGCGGCACGCCCCAGGCGCGCTGGCGCGACAGCACCCAGTCGGGGCGGCCTTCGACCATGGCGCGGATGCGGTTCTCGCCGCGCGGCGGATACCATTTGGTTTCCGTGATGCCGGCCAGCGCCAGTTCGCGCAGGGTCTTGCCGTCCTTGAACACTTTATCAATTGCCACGAACCATTGCGGGGTGGCGCGGTAGATCACCGGCGCCTTGGAGCGCCAGGAATGCGGATAGGAATGGCGCAGGCTGCCCTTGGCCAGCAGCTTGCCGTGGGCGATCAGTTCCTTGATCACCGCGCCATTGGCGTCGCCGTCCTTGCCTTCATCGGTGAGGATGCGCTTGCCGGCAAAGTGCGGCACGTTTGGCGCAAAGCTGCCATCGGGCAGCACGACATTGAAGGCGTCCGGATTCTTCGCCGCATAGCCGGGGAAGGTGGACATCATCAGCTCGAAGTCTTCCTCGCCATGGCCGGGCGCGGTGTGGACAAAGCCGGTGCCGGTATCGGCGGTGACGTGCGCACCCGGCAGCACCGGCACTTCAAAGCCGAAGCCCAGGCTGCGCAGTGGATGCGCCGCCACCAGCGATTTCAGTTCATCGGCGCTGACATCGCGCACGCGCGACACCATCATCTTGGCCTGCTTGGCGACATTCTCCGCCAGCGCATCGGCCAGCAGCAGATTTTCGCCGGCGCGCGCCAGCGATCCATCGGTGGCGTCGGCCACTTGATACAGCCCGTAGGAAATCTCCGGCGAGAAGGCGATGGCGCGGTTGCCCGGAATGGTCCAGGGCGTGGTGGTCCAGATCACGATGAAGGTGTGCGCCAGTTCGGGGCTCGACTTCACCAGCGGAAACTTCACATAGATCGCGGGCGAGGTCTTCTCGTGATACTCAACCTCGGCATCGGCCAGCGCGGTCTTCTCGACCGGTGACCACATCACCGGGCGGAAGCCGCGATAGAGCAGGCCATTCTCCACGAACTTCATCGCCTCGCGGGCGATCTTGGCCTCGGCCTTGAAGTTCATCGTCGTATAGGGGTGCTCCCAGTCGCCGATCTGGCCCAGGCGCTTGATCTGCTCGCGCTGCACATTCAGCCAATGCGAAGCAAAGACGCGGCAGGCGCGGCGCAGTTCGTCCTTGGGGATGGAATCCTTGGCCCGGCCCTCGGCGCGGAATTTCTCCTCGACCTTCCATTCGATCGGCAGGCCGTGGCAGTCCCAGCCCGGCACGTAAGGCGCGTCCTTGCCCAGCATGCCTTGGCTGCGGACGACGAAATCCTTCAGGATATGATTCAGGCCGGTGCCGGAATGGATGTCGCCATTGGCATAGATCGGGCCGTCATGCAGCACGAACAGCGGCTTGCCCTTGGCCCGGGCCCGCATCTGGCCATACAGGTCGATCTGCGCCCAATGCGCCAGCCATTTGGGCTCGGCTTCGGGCAGACCCGCCTTCATGGGGAAATCGGTCGCGGGCAGGAACAGGGTCGCCCGGTAATCGGCGGCTAAGGCAGGTTTGTCGGACATGGCCACGCTTCTAACAGGGGGGCCCGGAACCGTCCAGCCAAGCCCGGCGCCGCCGAAATCTACGGTGTTTTTGCCAGTATTTCCCGCGCCTTGGCGGCGTCGATGGCGATCTGGGCGATCAGGGCGGGCAGGCCGTCGAATTTCGCCTCGGGGCGCAGATAGCGCACCAGCTCCACCGACAGGTATTTGCCGTAAAGGTCGCCGTCAAAGTCGAACAGATGCGTCTCCATCAGCGGCACATTCACTTCATACATGGGCCGGATGCCGAAATTGGCCACGCCGTCATGGCGGGACACGATCCGGTCATTGTCCAGGATGCTCACCCGCACCGCATAGACCCCGAAGGCCGGCGCCAGGCAGTGGCCCAGATGCATGTTGGCGGTGGGAAAGCCCATTTCCCGGCCGCGCGCGTCCCCATGCTCGACCCGGGCCTCCACCGCCCACCAATGGCCCAGCAGCCTTGCCGCTTCCTCGGGCCGCGCCTCGCGCAGCATCTGGCGGATCAGGGAGGAGGAAATCTTTTCGTCACCGCCGGCGGTGACGGTGTCGAAGGCGGTGACGGAGAAGCCCTCCATCTCGCCCATATAGGACAGCACGGCGAGATTGCCCGCCCTGCCCTTGCCGAACTCGAAATCGTGACCCACCACCGCACCGCTGATGCCCAGGCCTTCCACCAGCACCTGCATCACGAAATCCTGCGGGCTCATCTTGGCCATGTCGGCGTCGAAATTCAGCGCATACAGGGCATCGACACCGAGATCCGACAGCGCCCGGGCCTTGGCGCGCAAGGGCGTCAGGCGAAAACAGTCCGGACCGGGTTTGAAGAATTCCTGCGGATGCGGCTCGAAGCTCAGCACCGCCAGCGGCACTTTCATGGCATCGGCCTGCACCTTGGCTTCCGCGATCAGGGCGCGATGGCCCCGGTGGACGCCGTCGAAATTGCCGATTCCCACCATCGCGCCGCGCAGGCCCGGAGGCACGTCAGCAAAATGGCGGAAGATCTTCATCAGGCCCCGGAATCAACCACGGGCGGCGG
>JAQGLO010000029.1 GCA_028292825.1 Alphaproteobacteria bacterium
ACCTCGCCTGGACAGCGGCGGGCCGCGTCGACGGCTATTGGGAGCGTGACGTCAATATCTGGGATTGCGCCGCCGGCATCGTGCTGGTGCGCGAGGCGGGCGGCATCGTCAGCGACTTCGCCGGCCGTACCGACAACCTCACCGGCACCGAGATCGTCTGCGCCAACGAGAACATCCACCCGCAGATGCTGAAGCTGCTGAAGGGTGTTCAGGCCGGTTAGCGAATACGTCCCGCCCGGTTTTCCAGCACCACATCGCTGACCTTCGCCGTCAGCACATTGGCGGCCAGGTGCGAGGTGAAGCCGATGCCGACATAGACCGGCTCGCTGGTCTTGAAGGTTATCGGCGCGCCTTCGGGATGGATGGGCTCGCCCTGCCAGCTCACCCACAGCTGGAACTGGTCGCCGTGCTTTTCGATGCCGATGCGGCTGGCATGGATCGCCTGGGCGCCGCTTTCGCCGATGCTCTTGTCGGGCTGGCGCGACATGCGGTGGGAGATGTCGGTCATCATGCCGGTCTTCTCGCCGCGCCAGGCGATATGCACCATGCCGTTGCCATGCTGGGCCGCCACGATGGTGCGGCTGTCATCGTCCAGGCTGTCGCGGATCACCAGCGCCACCTTGCGGTCATGGAATTCGCCGATATCAGGCCAGTTGACGCTCGCCGCCAGCGAGACGTCGCCCGACATCTTCTTCCACAGATAATGAAACTCGTCGCGCTGGTACCAGATGTTGTAGCCGGCGGAAGTGATGGTGTAGGTGCCGCCCGCGAAGCTGGCATTGCCGGGCGCCAGCGCCCCGCCGACATCGGTCTGGTTGTCGAACTGGCCGACGGGCGCGTTCTGGGTGACGGAGGCGCGATGGAAATCCAGCGGCGGCGCAACCTGCTTGTGGGTGGCCGATTGCGGCAGCGCCCAGTCCGGCACATCCACACCCGGCGGCGGGGGCGGCGGTACAAGTGATTGGGCGAGAACAGGTGATGCGGCAAGCAAAGCCGCAAGCAGGATAATGCGCATAAAACCTCCCCAATAAGGGGCTTGTCTTGCGCCCCGTTGGCAATACGGTGGCCTCAAAATGCCGCCAAGGCAATGGGAGCGAATAATGCGTCTTCTGATCGCCGCCTTGTTGTGCGCCGCACTGCCCGCCCTTGCCGACCCGGAACCGAAGATCGCCCCTGCCGGCAACATGACGCCCATCGCGTTGCCCGGTGATGGCGACGATTATTCCCGCTTGGTCGCGCTGGCAGCGGCACGCGATCCCACCACGGATTTCCGCGCCTTGCGGTTGCCTGGCTGGACAGCGCGGCGCGCAAGCGTCACAGCGAGCGCTCGCTTGCGGATTTGCGCAGGGACCTGAACGGGACGACCCAAGGCGGCGATCCGGCGCGGGTGCGCGACAAGGCCATCGAATTGCTGTCACTGGAATATATCGACCTGGGCGCCCAGAAGCTGCTGCGTCAGTCTTGTCAGGCGATGCGCGACGCGATCTGCGCCGAACAGGCCCGTTTTGTGGAATTCGGCCTCTTGCGTTCCATCACCGCCAGCGGCGATGGCAAGACCTGCGCGACTGGGCGCGAAGTCGCCTTTGTCGGCGAGGAATATTTCCTACTGAGCATGTTGGGGATCAAGACCCGACAACAGGCGCTGCAAGGCGGCAAGAGTGGTATCCACAGCTGCGATATCATGACGGGCGAGGACAGCAAGGGCGAGACGGTAGTGAGCTACTTCATCATCGACCGTGTGCTGGCTGATGAAGCCAAGATGCTGGAACCGAAAAAACCCTAGAACTCAATCACCGTCCGGATGCTTTCGCCGCTGTGCATCAGGTCGAACGCCTCATTGATGCGCTCCAGCGGCAGCTTATGAGTGATCAGCGGGTCGATGCTGATCTTGCCGTCCATGTACCAGTCCACGATCTGCGGCACTTGGGTGCGGCCGCGCACGCCGCCGAAGGCGGTGCCTTTCCAGACCCGTCCGGTGACGAGCTGGAAGGGGCGGGTCTTGATCTCCTGCCCCGAACCGGCGACGCCGATGATGATGCTTTCGCCCCAACCTCTGTGCGTGCATTCCAGCGCCTGGCGCATCAGGTCCACATTGCCGACGCATTCAAAGCTGTAATCCGCGCCGCCCTTGGTCAGCTCGACCAGGTGCGCCACCAGATCGCCCTTGATCTCTTTCGGGTTCACAAAATGCGTCATGCCGAACTGCCGCGCCAGCGCCTCGCGCGCCGGATTGATGTCGACGCCCACAATCATGTCGGCGCCCGCCATGCGCGCGCCCTGCAGCACGTTCAGCCCGATGCCGCCCAGGCCGAACACCACGACATTGGCGCCCGGCTCGACCTTGGCGGTGTGGATCACCGCGCCGATGCCCGTGGTCACGCCGCAGCCGATGTAGCAGACCTTGTCGAACGGCGCGTCCTCGCGGATTTTCGCCAGCGCGATCTCCGGCAGCACGGTGTGATTGGCGAAGGTCGAGCAGCCCATATAGTGATGGATCTTCTTGCCGCCGATGCTGAAGCGCGAGGTGCCGTCCGGCATCACGCCCTGGCCCTGGGTGCTGCGGATCGAGGTGCACAGGTTGGTCTTGTGCGAGGTGCAGCTTTTGCACTGGCGGCATTCGGGCGTGTAGAGCGGGATGACATGGTCGCCTTTCTTCAGGCTGGTGACGCCCGCGCCCACTTCCATCACCACGCCCGCGCCTTCATGGCCGAAGATGGCCGGGAACAGGCCTTCGGGGTCGGCGCCGCTGCGGGTGAATTCGTCGGTGTGGCAGACCCCGGTGGCCTTGATCTCGACCAGAACCTCACCCGCCTTGGGCCCTTCCAGGTCCACGGTTTCGATCACCAGGGGCTGGCCGGCTCCATAGGCGACAGCGGCGCGGGTCTTCATGCGGAATCTCCGAAAAGGGTGCCGAAATCTGCGGCATTTGCCAGCTATTGCAAAGCCTTAGATTACCGTTAGGCTGGGCTCTGGGCACACCTAGCTGTCGGACTTCATGCGTCTTGCGTCAACAGTCACTGTTGCGGCCGGCTTCTGGCTGGCGACCACCGGTCTGGTACTGGCCCAGGGCGTGGATTCCGGGCTGGAAGTGCAGGTGAACCCCTCTGCCTTCAGCAACACGCTGCTCTATCCCGGCGAGCGCAGCGGCCCCATCCAGCTCCACATGCCCGGCAAGCGGCGCATCGTCCATGAAGCCGCCCGGCCCAAGCGGGTCGCCGTGGCAGCCCCGCCCGAGGAGGCCGCTCCCGCCCCCGTCCCTGTCCCCAAGAAGCATGCCGCGCCCAAGGTCGCGGCGGCGCAACCGGCACCGGCCCAGACCCAGCCCCAAGGCCAACCTCAGGCCGATCCCAGCCCCTATTTCGGCGCCTCCAATCTCAGCAATGTCTTTGGCGCCCAGCCGCAGCCAAAGCCCGCGCCGCAGCCCCAGCGGGTCGCCAAGGCCAGCCCGCCGCCGGCCAGCAGCAGCAGCGAAGCGGGTCTCACCAAGCGCAGCGTCATCCTGTTCGCCAAGGACGCGGCCGACCCGGCCGAAGGCGCCCTGGGCGCGATCAAGTTCCTCGCCAATGACCTGACGTCCGCCATGACCGGCCCCGGCAGCCGCATCGAGCTGCAGGCCTTTGGCGGCAGCAAGGGCGACAAGGGTTCCGATGCCCGGCGGCTGTCGCTGAAGCGGGCGCTGTCCATCCGCCAGGTGCTGATCGAGGATGGCGTCTCGCCCGACCGCATCGATGTGCGGG
>JAQGLO010000082.1 GCA_028292825.1 Alphaproteobacteria bacterium
GCCAGGAAGGCTATGCCGCCAGCCAGTCGTCCAACACCCAGGGCGGTTACGGCACCTACTCCCTCTACGGCGAACTGCGCGTTCCGCTGCTGAAGGACGTCCCGCTGGTCCAGTCGCTGACCTTCACCCCCAGCGCGCGTTATGACCACTACTCCACCTTCGGCGACGCCACGACCTACAAGCTGGGCGCCGACTGGACCGTGATCGATGACCTGCGCTTCCGCGGCAGCTACAATACCGGCTTCCGCGCGCCCTCGACCGCCGAACTATATGGCGGCCGTGGCGTCAGCTACATCGGCGTCTCGGGCGATCCGTGCGACAGCCGTGCACGCGGCTTCAACGGCAACGCCAATGCCGGCCTGGGTTCGCTGGCCGCTGGCTCGGCCTGCGCGGCCTCTCTCGCCACCATCGGCGTGACGGGTGCTGCTCTGGCCAACTACCAGTCGCCGGAAAACAACCTCAGCAACGATCAGCGCGGCTTCATCGTCGGCGGCAATTCGGCGCTGTCGCCGGAAAAGTCGCACTCCTGGACGGTGGGCGCGGTTCTGACCCCGACCTTCCTGCCGGGCGTCTCGCTGAACACGGACTATTATGAGATCACGATCACCAATTCGATCCTGGTCGGTGGTATTCCGCTGAACCTGCCCTCGACCGACCAGTACATCCTGGACTGCTTCGTGGGCCAGGTGGCTGCCAATTGCGCGAACATCACGCGCAACGCCGGTGGTATCTTCAACGTCAACAGCCTCAACGCGAACACCGGCACCGCCGGCGTGACCGGTGTGGATGCCGAGTTGAGCTATGACACCGCCGCAGCCGGCTGGACCCTGCCCTGGGACAGCTCTGTGACCCTGGACGCGCAGGCCGAACACCAGATCACGAACTACCAGAACACCCTGGGTTCGCTGAACCGGTTTGCCGGCACGTATCTGGGCAGCAACGGCTATATCCAGCCCAAGTACAAGGCGACCTTCTTCGCCGACTGGCACTTGGCGGACCTCACCCTGCATTACGACATGCAGTATATCGGCGGAACGAAGGATGGCGCGGCCGGCGGCGTCGGGTATGGCTACGACCTGCCCGACTATGTCTACCACAACATCAGCGCCAGCTATGACCTGGGCTCCGTCGGCCCGGCCAAGGGCGCCTTCATCTCGGTCGGCATCAACAACCTGTTCGACAAGGACCCGCCGTTCACCGTGGAAGACGCTGTTGGCAAGAACAACACCATCAGCGGTCCGTATGATGAAGTTGGCCGGTTCTTCTACACCCGCTTCTCGGTCAAGCTTTAATCAGCTGACCCAGGCATGACGGAAAGGGCCGCGGAGAAATCCGCGGCCCTTTTCTTTTTAAAGTATTGATTTAAAACAGATTTTTCCCGACCCTGTGCGATGTTCACGAAATTGACCTATTAATCGCTTGTTGAAACCTTGCTGGCACCCTACAAAAACTGGGTCCGGCAGTGCTTTTCGCGATTCTCGCAAGCCCGGACACCCCTGACCAGGCCCGGTATGCCCCGCGACCAACGCGAGCACAAAGGCCGCCAGGAAAGCCAATGGGGCCTTCGGGGCCTCTCGAAGTAACAATGACTGTCAAATTTGCGCTCCCCTCCGACGCTGTCCCGGTCGCCTCCTTCAGAAATGAAGTGACCGTTTCGACGGATGGGGTTGCGCGCCTGTTTTTAACCAACAATTCGCGCCGCCCCACCCTGCCCGCCGCACGTCGTGCCGCCGGCAATTTTCGCGCGCGCGCCGGAGACTTTCATGACCAAGCGCATGCTTATCGACGCCAACCACCCGGAAGAAACCCGGGTCGTCATTCTCGACGGAAATAAGGTCGAGGAATTCGATTTCGAAGCTGCTTCCAAGCGGCCGCTCAAGGGCAACATCTATCTCGCCAAGGTGACGCGCGTTGAGCCGTCCCTGCAGGCCGCCTTTGTCGAATATGGCGGCAACCGCCAGGGCTTCCTGGCGTTCGCCGAAATCCATCCCGACTATTACCAGATCCCGGCCAGCGACCGCGCCGCCCTGATCGCCGAGCAGGAAGCCGAAGCCCGCCGCCGCTCGGAAGACGATATCGAGTCCTTCGAGATCACCGGCCCCAAGGCGAATGACGCCGAGGAAGACGCGGAAGAAGAGGCCGAGGAAGAGACCGACGGCGAGGAAACCGCCGAGATGGCGCCGCTGGTGCCGCTGGACGCCGCTCCCGAAGCCGAAGCCGCCGACGAGCCGGACACAGCCCCGGACGCCGACGATCATGAGGAAGTCTTCGTGAACCATGGCGGCGCGCCGGTTCGCGAAGCGGCCGAGCATGACCATGACCATGACGAGGAAGACGAAGTTCCCGTCACCAAGTCGGACGTCGCCGCCGAGGCCCTGGCCGACTATCAGGGCGATACCGACGCCGCAGCCGCCCAGGCTGCCGAGGAAAATGAAGGCGAGATCGAGCCGGTCGAAGTCCATAACCAGATTGCAGATGGCGAAATCCTGCCGCTGGGCGATGCAGAAGCCGCCGAAGAGAATGAAGGCGCCATCGAGGCCGTGAGCGCGGAAGGCGGCGACGCCCAGGCGCTGAACGCCGGCCGCCCGCCCCAGAAGTGGGTGCGCAAGAAGCACTACAAGATCCAGGAAGTCATCAAGCGCCGCCAGATCATCCTGGTGCAGGTGGTCAAGGAAGAACGCGGCAACAAGGGCGCCGCCCTCACCACCTATCTGTCGCTGGCCGGCCGCTATTGCGTGTTGATGCCCAACACCCCGCGCGGCGGCGGCATTTCCCGCAAGATCACCAACGCCGCCGACCGCAAGCGCCTGAAGTCGGCCGCGCAAGGGTTGGAACTGCCCGAAGGCATGGGCCTGATCATCCGTACTGCCGGCGAGAACCGCACCAAGCTCGAGATCCGGCGTGACTATGACTATCTGCTGCGCCTGTGGGACACGATCCGCGAAAAGACCCTGTCCTCCAACGCGCCGGCCTGCGTCTATGAGGAAGGCGACCTGATCAAGCGCGTCATCCGCGACCTCTACACCAAAGACGTCCAGGACGTGGTGGTGGAAGGCGAGGAAGGCTATCGCAATGCCAAGGACTTCATGCGGATGCTGATGCCGACGCATGCCAAGCATGTGCATCAGTACAAGGACCCGGTGCCGCTGTTCCAGCGCATGCATATCGAGACCCAGCTGGACTCGATGTTCTCGCCCACCGTGACGCTGAAATCGGGCGGCTATATCGTCATCAACCAGACCGAGGCGCTGGTCTCCATCGACGTGAATTCCGGCCGCGCCACCAAGGAACACTCGATCGAGGAAACCGCGCGCAAGACCAACCTGGAAGCCGCCAGCGAAGTTGGCCGCCAACTGCGCCTGCGCGACCTGGCCGGGCTGATCGTGATCGATTTCATCGACATGGAGGAAAGCCGCAACGACCGCGAGGTCGAGAAGCGCCTGCGCGATGCCGTGAAGGACGACCGCGCCCGGGTGCAGATCGGCAAGATTTCGCAGTTCGGCCTAATGGAAATGTCGCGCCAGCGCCTGCGTGCAGGCGTCATTGCCGGTTCCACCGTCACCTGCCCGCATTGCGCCGGCACCGGCCTGCTGCGCTCCACCGAATCTTCGGCCCTGCGCGTGCTGCGCGGACTGGAAGAGGAAGGCGAGAAGAACCGCGCCGCCGCCGTCACCGTCAAGATCGACAATGAAGTGGCGCTCTACATCCTCAACCAGAAGCGTCACGAACTGACGCGCATCGAAGCCGAGAACGGCATGGAGATCACCTTCGATCCCAGGCCGGGCATGGCGGGGGGCGCCTTCGAGATAGAGCGCACGAAGACCCGCGAGCCGGGCGAACGTCCGCGCAGCAATTCGGCCGTCAGCATCGAGGCGGGCTTTGTGCCCTATGAGCCCGAGCCGGATTATGTGGAAGAGGTCGAGGAAGAAGAGGTCTTCGAGGCTGAAGACGATACGTCTGCCGAGAGCGAAGACACCGAAGAGCGCGCGCCCCGCACCGAAGGCGAGCGTTCCGGTGGCGAACGGTCCGGTGGCGGCGAACGCGGCGATGGCCGCAAGCGGCGCCGCCGTGGCGGCCGTGGCCGCAACCGTGACCGGGAGGGCGCCCGTCCGGTGGGCGCCGATACCCCCGCCCCGGCAATCGCTTCGGAAGCGTCTGAAGACGGTGGGGATGGCGACGAGACGGATCTCACGACCGTGCAGTCCGCCCAGCCCGGCCAGCCTTTGGGCGAGAATGGCGAACCGCGCCGCAAGCGCCGCCGCCGTCGCGGCCGCCGTGGTGGCCAGGGCCGCGCCGAAGGCCCGGAGCCGGAAGGCATGGAGCATCACCAGACCGGCTTCGCCGCAGAGGCCGACCGTTTCGGCGCGGCGCCGGATGAAATCGACACCACACCCACCATTGGCGGCGGCCATACACCGGGCGCGCCGTCCGCGCCGGTCTGGTCGTTGAAGGACGATGAACTGGACACCACCCCCAAGGACGACGCTCCCAAGAAAAAGGGCTGGTGGTCCAAGGCGTTCGGCGGCGAATAAAACCCCCGCATGCAAACAAAAAGGCCGCGAGCGATGCTCGCGGCCTTTTTCATGTCTGCTGCCGTTTACGGGTTGCTTGCGACTTCCGCTGCCGCGCCCGCGCCATGGGCGCCCGGATCGGACAAGCCCACGCAGGAGGTCGTGTCGCAGGCGATCACATTCACGGTATCGAACGGCGCCGCGCCGGTGCCGCGCAGGTCGCCGCGGCGCCCCAGCTTGCGGCCACCCGCCGCCTCCAGCACTGCCGTGACGGCAGCTGCTGTGCCGTTGGGGCCACCCGCGCCAGCGGCCGCAATCGCCACACCGTCGCTGTTGGTGGCGATCAGCGGGGCCAGAAAGGCGCTGGCCAGGCCGGATTGCCCTACCGGCGAAGCGGCAAGCTGCACGCCGGTCCCGGCTGCGGTGCGGCCGGCGCCGAACGGGCCGTTGAGGGTGACGGCGCAGGACGCCGCCTGGCCGCTGGCATCCACCGCCGCAAAGCCGGTCGAGCCCAGGTCATGGGGCAATGCCGTCACGCCGAAGCTGGTCAGTGACTGGCGCACCGCGCCGGCCACATCGCTGCCGCGTGAATGGGAAAGATTGTCCAGCAGCGAGGCCGTGAACACGCCCGCGCCGGTGCGCGCGCCCGGCAGCCAGGTGATGAACTCACCGGTGCCGCGCGAACGCGCCGCGCCGCTGGTGCTGCGGACCGCCGCCAGTTCGTTGAGATCGACCGCGCCGCCCTGTGCCGTTGACCAGCTTTCGATGCGGGCCGCGACCAGGCCGCGATAAAATCCGTCCGCCCCGTTCAGGCGAATTTCGGCCAGGGTCTGGGCCAGCGCCGCGTTCTTCACTTCGGTTCCCGCCGCGCGGGCCTGTCCGGACTCGTCCAGGAATTCTGCCGCCAGGTCCGCATCCAGGCGGACCTGGTTCTGCGCCCCGGCCAGCCGCACGGCCAGCGCCTGGGAAATGGGAAAGCCGGTCGCGGCATAGGCCTCTCCCGGCGCCACCACGCGCTGCCAGGGCAGCATGCCATGGTCCCGCTGCATGTCGGCAAACCCGCGCACCGCGCCCGGAACCGCATAGGCGCCGCCCCGCGCGGGCGTCCGGGTAAGGAAATCATATTCGCTCACCTGCCCGCCGGCATCGCGCACCAGGCAGATGCCGCCCGCGCCCAGCCCCGCGGCCACCGGATAGGTGGCGCTGAGGGTGAAGAACATGGCGGTGACCGCGTCCACCGCGCTGCCGGACGAAGCCAGGGCCGAAGCACCGGCGCGCGCCGCCAGCGGCTCGTCGCTCACCGCAATGCCGGCGCGCGTCGGTTCCGAAACGGCGCTGGCGGTGTAGCTCTTGGGTGCGTCGTCATCGAGCCCCACGGCGGAGCCGATATGGCCGCCAAGCGACTGCATGGTGGTGCAACCGCCCAGCATCAGGGGGGCGACGAACAAGGCAAGGATACGCTTGGACAGCATGAAACTGCTTTAATCCTGAAGGGCTGTTTGCGGCGCCTTTATGCCCCAGCCGCAGCGGTTAAGCCAGCGCGCGCGCAGGGCGCCCCGGTCAGGAATAGTGACACCTGGTTTGACCTTTGACCGCCCCGCCCCTACGGTCCGGCGGGGATTGGTCGGGGCATAGGAGTATCGTCGGCGTGTCGCTGAAACCCCGCAATTCAACCCTTCGCAAACTTGTTTTTGCCGCCGGCTTCGCGGCGACGCTCATGGGCATTACCGTCCCTGCCCTGGCGCAGAACAACCGCATCTTCGCGCTGCGCGATACCGAAACCGAGGAAATGCTGCGCAGCTACGAGATGCCGCTGGCGCGCGCCGCGGGCCTGGATCTCAGCGCCGTGCATGTCTATCTGGCGGGCGATCCCGACATCAACGCCTTCGCCACCTATCCCGAAGACATCTTCATCTGCGCCGGCATCATGATGTGGCTGCACACGCCCAACGAGTTGATCGGCGTGATGGCGCACGAGACCGGGCATCTGTCGGCGGGTCATCTGTCGCGCGGCGCCTATGGCATGCAGAAGGCGATGATCCCCATGCTGCTGTCAATGGTGCTGGGCGTGGGCGCCATGATTGCGGGCGCCGGCGAGGCCGGCATGGCGATCATGGGCATCGGACAGGCCATCGCCATGGGCCAGATGGCGGCCTTCACGCGGGTGCAGGAATCCACCGCCGACCAGATCGCCGCCAAGCTGCTGCTCGCGACGCACCAGTCGCCCATGGGCATGTACAAGACCTTCCAGCGCTTCGCCAATGAAGAGGCGATGAGCGCCTACAAGATGGACAAGTTCGCGGTCGACCATCCGTCGGGCCAGGACCGCGTCTTCGACCTGAACGACATGGTGGAAGCCTCGCCCTATCGCGAAGTGCAGGATTCGCCCCAGGCGCTGCACACCTTCCTGATGGTGCAGGCCAAGCTGGCGGGCTTCATCCTGCCGGTGAAGGATGCGCTGAACCGTTTTCCGGAATCCGACAAGTCCGAACCGGCGCGCTATGCCCGCACCATGATCTATATGCGCGCGCCCAATTTCCAGAAGGCGCTGGCCGAAGTGAACGGACTTATCGTCGATGAGCCCAACAATCCGTATTTCTACGAAGTCCGCGGCCAGATCTATATCAGCATGGCCAAGCCGGCCCTGGGCATTCCCGACTACCAGAAGTCGGTGGACTTGCGCCCCGATGCGCCGCAGCTGCGCCTGGGGCTGGCCACGGCCCAGCTTGCCACCGAAAACACCGCTTTGGCCGCCAAGGCGCTGACCAATCTCAAGGCTGCGCTGCTGGTGGAGGATGACGACCCCACCAGCTGGTACCAGGCCGCCAAGGCCTATAGCACCTTGGGCAATGAGCCGATGGCGAACCTAGCCACCGCCGAGCAGTGGTACAGCGTCGGCGACATGCGCAAGGCACTGATCTTTGCCATCCGGGCGCGCGGCAAGCTGCCCCAGGGCACGCCGGACTGGGAGCGGGCCGGCGACATTGTGGGCGCAGCGGGGCCGCAGGCGGCCCAGCAGCGCGGGGGCTGAGATGCGGGCATTCATCATCACACTGGCCGGCGCGATCGGCGGCGCGGCGCTGGCCATCGCCGTCATCCTGACCCTGGCGCAGAATGGCCGGATGCCCATCAACGACCGGCAGATGCAGACCTATCTGATGACGCATCCCGAACTGGCGGCGGCGATGATGGGCCGCCACCAGATGCTGGAAGAGCAGAAGACGCAGATCGAGAAGACCGCGACCTTGCGCAAGATCGGCAAGGCCGCCTTCTTTGACCCCAAGGTGGCGTTCGTCACGGGGCCGGTGAATGCCAAGAACACGCTGGTGGAATTTTACGATTACGACTGCCCCTATTGCCGTGCCTCGCTGCCGGCGGTGAGGAAATACTATGAGGCGCACAAGAACGACACGCGCTTCGCCTTCATCGAATTTCCCATCAAGGAACTGCACGGTCCCAGCGCCATCCTGGCGGCGCAGGCGTCGCTGGCGGCGCGCAAGCAGCCGGACAAATACATGGACTTCCATTTCCTGATGCTGGGCGAGGAAGGTGCGATTACCGAACCGATGATCTTTGCCGACGCCGCCAAGGCCGGGCTGGATATCGCCAGACTGAAAGCCGACATGAACGATCCGGAAATCGCCAAATCGTTGGAGGCCTCCATTGCCTTGGCCCACAAGACCGGCATCGACGGCACCCCCACCTTTATCATGAACGGCAAGCTGGCGCCCGGCATGGTGGACGATGGCAGCCTGGCCGACGGGATGAAAAGCTGACGCCGGTCAGCGCGGTCCGGGAAAATACTCGATGTGGGTTTCACCCGTGCGGCCATAATAAACCGCTCGCTGGCCCGCCAAGGTCACGAAATAGCCCACACAACCGGCAGCCGCGATGCGCCGGCAGAATTCGCGATACTGGATGTCGCCGCGCTGGGTCGCCCGCACCGCAGCCTCTACCCCGGCGGCCGAAAAATCCCGCGCGATGTCACGCACAACATGCGCTGGTATGGCGCAGGAAATCCCGTCCGGCATGTAATAGACGCGCTCGCTGCGTATCAGGTCGGCGTGGTAACGCTCCACGCCAGCCGCCAGCAGGGACTGCACCACCTGGGGAAAGGTGATGCTCTCCGAATCCGAAGCCCGCGTCAGTTCTTCGACGAACATCCTGACAGACCGATCCATGATCTTCTCCTACTGGGTGGGAATGCCGCGCAAGCCGCGGTCCTTGACGATTTTCTGCAAAAGCTGCCGCAGCACGGCCTGTTCCCGCGCGCTGAGAGGGCCAAAGAATTCCGCATCGTTGCTGTCCGCCAGCGCCCCCAGTTGCGGTATCAGCGCCTTCCCCTTGGGCGTAAGTTCCAGGGTCTGGGCGCGGCCATCCGTGGCACTGGCTTGACGCCGTATCAGGTTTCGCGCTGCCAGCCGGTCGGCCAGCTTGGTGACGGCGCCGCGAGTCAGGTTCAGCCGATCCGCCAGCGTGCTGGGTGGCTGGGCGGCGTCATACAATTCCCGCAGCATTACCCATTCCACCACCGTGACATTGCAGGCGGCCAGCTTCGCGGCAAAGGCGGCCGAGACATGATTGGAAACCAGCCGCAGCCAGTAGCCCAGATGATCCTTCAACGTCGCCGAATTAGTTTCCATGGAAACTGTATAGGCAAAACTGGTTTCCTTGTCAACTATCTGTTTGGCTAGATCAGGCCACCGAGCGGACTCGACGGATCGGCGTAAGCCTTCCTGGGCATGCGGCCCGCCAGCCAGGCTTCGCGGCCGGCCTGCACCGCCAGCTTCATCGCGCCAGCCATCTTCACCGGATCACGGGCATGGGCGATGGCGGTGTTGGTGAGGACCGCGTCGCAGCCCAGTTCCATCGCCACCGCCGCGTCGCTGGCGGTGCCGATGCCCGCATCCACCACGATCGGCACCTTGGCGTCCTCGATGATCATGCGGATGTTGACGGTGGACTGGATGCCCATGCCCGAGCCGATGGGCGACGCCAGCGGCATGATCGCCACCGCACCCACATCCTCCAGCCGCTTGGCCATCAGCGGATCGTCGCTGGAATAGACCATCACCTGGAAGCCGTCCTTCGCCAGCATCTCGGTGGCGCGCAGGGTTTCGATCATGTCGGGATAGAGCAGCTTCTTTTCGCCCAGCACTTCCAGCTTGACCAAAGTCCAGCCGCCCGCCTCGCGCGCCAGGCGCAGGGTGCGCACCGCATCTTCGCCGGTGAAGCAGCCGGCGGTGTTGGGGAGATACGTGACCTTCTTCGGATCGATGAAATCCACCAGCATGGGCTGGCTTGGGTCGGTCAGGTTCACGCGGCGCACCGCCACGGTGACGATTTCGGCGCCAGAGGCCGCCAGCGCGGCGGCGTTCATCGCATAATCCTTGTATTTGCCGGTGCCGATGATGAGACGCGACTTGAAGGCCTTGCCGGCGACCACGAAAGGCTTGTCTTCACGCGGCAGATCGACCGGCGCGTTGCCGCCGCCGATGAAATGCACGATCTCCAGCCTGTCGCCATCGCTGACCTGCACCTGGTCATAGGTCGAGCGCGGCACGATCTCCAGGTTGCGCTCCACCGCGATCTTGGCGGGGTCCAGCCCCAGGCCGGTCAGGAGGACGCGCAGGCTGGCAGGCGCATCCAACTGCCGAGTTTCACCATTCAGGGTAATCTTCAATGTCATCTTGGCTGTGACCTTAAGCATTTCCGTATCGTGCCGGGAGAGATTATAAGGCTTGAATCGCTTTGGCCCACGGAAAGTCTATGGCAAAAAAAACCAGCAAATCCAAGACCTTGCCCATATATATCCTCAACGGCCCCAATCTCAATTTGCTGGGGCACAGAGAACCTGAGGTTTATGGGTACACCACCCTGGCCGAGATCGAGAAAATGTGCGCCGCCCAGGCCGCCGGCCATGGCCTTTCCATCATCTTCCATCAGTCCAACCATGAAGGCGAGATCGTCGACCAGCTGCAGGAGGCGCGCACCTCGGGCAGCGCCGTCATCATCAATCCGGCGGGTTATGGCCATACCTCCATTGCCATCCTGGACACCATCCAGGCGCTGAAGATCCCGGTGATCGAAGTGCATCTGTCCAACCTGCACAAGCGCGAGTCCTATCGCCATCTCTCCTATGTCTCCAAGGGTGCGACCGGCATCATCATGGGCCTGGGCGCACAGGGTTACCTGCGCGCCGTGGATGCGGTTGCCCAAATTCTCAAGGTGTCGAAATGAAAAAGAACAAAACGCCCGCCAAAGCTCCCGCGAAGGTCATTGCCGCGAAACCCGCGGGCAAGCCCGGCGTGGACACCGCCGCCGTGCGCGAGCTGGCCAAGCTGCTGAAGGAAACCGGCCTCACCGAAATCGAGATCGAGCATAACGGCGCGCGCATCCGCGTTAGCCGCGGCGCCGTGGGTGTTGCCGCCACAGCGCCCGCCGCTGCCCCGGTTGCCGCCGCGCCGGCGCCTGCTGCAGCCCCGGCGCCGTCCGGCCCCGTGGCGGGCACGGTGCCCTCGCCCATGGTCGGCACCGTCTATCTGTCGCCGGAGCCCGGCAAGCCGGTCTTCATCAGCGTCGGCAAGACCGTGAAGACGGGCGACACCTTGTTCATCGTGGAAGCGATGAAGACCATGAACGCCATCACCGCGCCGCATGGCGGCACCGTGAAAGAAATCAACGTCAGCGACGGCAGCCCTGTCGAATTCGGCCAGACGCTGGCCGTCATCGCCTGATGTTCGACAAGATTCTCATCGCCAATCGCGGCGAAATCGCCCTTCGCGTCATCCGCGCCTGCAAGGAGATGGGCATCTCCACCGTGGCGATTCATTCCACCGCCGACAGCGACGCCATGCATGTGCGCTTGGCGGACGAAAGCGTCTGTGTCGGCCCGCCCGCCGCCGCCCAGTCCTATCTCAACATTCCCGCCATCATCGCGGCCTGCGAGATCACCGGCGCCGAAGCCATTCATCCCGGTTACGGCTTCCTGTCCGAGAATGCCAAGTTCGCCGACATCATCAAGGAACACGGCCTGACCTTCATCGGGCCCACGCCCGAACATATCCGCATGATGGGCGACAAGATCACCGCCAAGCAGACGGTCAAGGAACTGGGCATTCCCACCGTGCCGGGGTCCGATGGCGAAGTCAGCGATGCCGATGCGGCGCGCGTGGCCGAGGAAATCGGCTATCCCGTGCTGATCAAGGCCACCGCCGGCGGCGGCGGACGCGGCATGAAGGTGGCGCAGACGGCCGCCGACCTGTCCATGGCACTCTCCACCGCGCGCCATGAAGCCAAGACGGCGTTCGGCAACGACACCGTCTATATGGAAAAGTACCTCCAGAAGCCGCGCCATATCGAAATCCAGATCCTTGCCGACAGCCATGGCCATGTCGTGCACCTGGGCGAGCGCGATTGCTCCTTGCAGCGCCGTCACCAGAAAGTGTGGGAAGAAGCGGGCAGCCCGGCGCTGAACGCGCAGGAACGCGATGAGATCGGCGGCATCGTCACCAAGGCGCTGAAGAAGCTGGGTTACCTCGGCGCCGGCACCATCGAATTCCTGTATGAGGATGGCCGCTTCTATTTCATCGAGATGAACACCCGCCTGCAGGTCGAGCATCCGGTGACCGAAGCCATTACCGGCATCGACATTGTGCGGGAGCAGATCCGCATCGCCGCGGGCGCGCCGCTGGGCTTCATCCAGAAGGACATCGTGTTCGAAGGCCATGCCATCGAATGCCGCATCAATGCGGAAAACCCCTTCACCTTCCGCCCCTCGCCCGGCACCATCGAGCAGTTCCATACCCCCGGCGGCCTGGGCGTGCGGTTCGATAGCGCGATCTATTCCGGCTACAAGATCCCGCCTTACTATGACAGCCTGGCGGGCAAGCTGATCGTGCATGCCAAGAACCGCAACGAATGCCTGCTGCGCCTGCGCCGCGCCCTGGACGAGCTGGTGGTGGGCGGCATCGAGACCACCATCCCCCTGTTCCAGAAGCTGGTACGCGAGCCCGACATCATCAACGGCGACTATTCCATCCACTGGCTGGAGAAGTACCTGGCCAGCCTGGGCTACTAGGCCCATTGCAGGTTTCCGGCTAGAGTCCCCTCTCAACCGCTGGGAGGAATAACATGAGCTTTCTGGACAAATACGGTTCACTGATCCTTGGTATCACCCGCATCGTGGTGGGCCTGCTGTTTCTGGAACATGGCACCGCCAAGCTGCTGCACTTCCCCGTGGTGCCGATGTTCGCGCATGGCCCGCTGCCGCCACTGATGCTGGTCTCGGGTATCATCGAACTGGTAGGCGGCGCGCTGGTGGCGCTGGGTTTCTTCAGCCGCATCGCCGCCTTTGTCTGCTCCGGCCAGATGGCCGTCGCCTATTTCATCGCGCATTTCCCGGCGAACTTCTTTCCCATCCTGAATGGCGGCGAACTGGCGATCGTCTACGCTTTTGTCTTCCTGTACCTGGCGGCCGCCGGTCCGGGCAGCCTGGCGCTGAACAACAAATAGCAACGTCCTGATGAACGGAAATAACGCGCGACGGCCCTGCCGCCGCGCGTTATTCTTTTGGCATGCACGGCACACCGCATCTGACGCCGGAAATCCTGCTGCGCGCCTATGCCGAAGGCCTGTTTCCCATGGCGGAGCGGCGCGGCGACCCGGCCCTTTACTGGGTGTCGCCGGAAAAGCGCGGCATCATTCCGCTGCAGGAATTCCATGTCCCGCGGCGGCTGGCGCGCACGGTGCGCTCAGGCCGCTTCACCGTCACATCAGACCAGGCTTTCGCCGATGTGATGCGGGCCTGCGCCGCCCCTGCTGCCGGGCGTGAGGAAACCTGGATCAACGACGAGATCCTGCGGCTCTACATCGCGCTCCATGTGGGCGGTCATGCCCATTCGGTCGAATGCTGGCGGGATGGCGCGCTGGTCGGCGGCCTTTATGGCGTGCGGCTGGGTGGGGCCTTTTTCGGCGAGAGCATGTTCAGCCGCGAGCGCGATGCCAGCAAGGTGGCGTTGGTCTGGCTGGTGGAGGCGTTGCGGCAAGGCGGCTTCACCCTGCTGGACACGCAATTCCTGACCGCGCATCTGGCCGGGTTCGGGGCGCTGGAAATTCCGCGCCTGCAATATCTGGCGCTGCTGAACCAGGCCTTGGGGCGTGAGGCCGTCTGGCCACGATTCTGGCTATAGGCCGGCGCCTTCGGGCAGGGCCTGGACCTGTTCCTTGTCGGACGAGTCTGGTGCCGCAACCTTGACCGCCGCGGTGGTGTTGGTGGCAACCGTGGCCGCGTTGTTGTTGCAGCCCAGCACCCACACATCATAGAGCGGATGCTCCACGGCATTGAGGCCGGGACTGGAGCCGTACATCCAGCCGGAAAAGATCCGGCGCGGCTTCTGGTCGGGGCGATGATCCTCGATCTGCACGAAGGCGGCGGTTTCCGGCGTCTCGCTGGCGGGCGTCGAATAACAGAAGCGCGCCGTGATGGTCAGGGTGGCGAACTGCACCGGCTTGCCGATGGGCGCGGTGATGCTGGTGGGACGGCCGGTGATCTTGTCCAGGCCCAGCATCTTCAGCGAGGTACCGCCCTGCGGCGTCACCTGCTGCGGCGACACCACATCGGCGCCCGGCAGCGCGGCGGCCTTGCTGGGCGGCGGCGGCTCCGGGATCATGACCTTGGTGGCGCTTTGCGCCAGCGCCACGCCGCCGAGCGGCAGCAGCGCGAGCAAAATCTTCTTCGCACCGTTTCTCAAGGGCCAGCGCCCAGATCTTGCGGCTTGGGCGCGGCGGGCTTCTTGCCGCTGTCGCCGCCGATGAAACGGCCGGCCAGGCTCATCAGGTCCGCCGAATTGGCGGCCTGGGTATTCTCGATATAGCCGCCCGGCGCGATCAGCTTGTCGTCGCCGCCCGGCGCTATGGACAGATACGAGCTGCCCAGGATGCCCGACGAAGTGATCATCATCGAGCTGTCGGTCGGCAGCTTGATGTCGCTGCGGACGTTCATGTGCACGGTGACGAGATAGTTTTTGGGATCCAGCACCAGATCGGACACCGATCCGACCTTGATGCCGGAGATGCGCACATCGGTGCCGATGCCCAGACCATCGACCTTGGGAAGGCGGGCAAGAACTTCATAGCCCGACAGGCTGCCCGAGCCGGTGCGCAGATAGGTGAAGGCCAGGAAGCCCACCGCCACGGTCACCACGACCGCGCCGATGATGGTTTCAGCGATATTGTTCTGTTGCATGCCCCTCGAACTCATTTAATTGGCACTCATCAGTCCGGCTTCCAGGCCTGATAATCGCCGGTGGCCGGCGGACGCGCCCCACCCTTGCTGAGGCTGCCGCTGGGCTTGTAGGCGCCTTCGGTGCCGGTGAGGTTCGGCTGGTGCGGCTGCTCGAAGCCGCGGGCCTTGAACGGGGCACGGGTGGGCGGCTCGGCATAGGTGTGATGCATCCAGCCATGCCAGTCGGGCGGCACACGGCTGGCCTCGACGGTGCCGTTATAGACAACCCAGCGGCGTGAGCCGTCCTTGTTCTGGTAGTAGCGGTTGCCGAAATCGTCGGTGCCGACCGGGCTGCCGTACAATTTGGTCTGGACCCAGGTTCCAAGGGTCTGGGACTTCCACCACGAAAAAAGCATGCAAAACCGCTGTGAGGATTCGACCGGACTATAGGGCCGGGCCGGGAATTCCGCCA
>JAQGLO010000087.1 GCA_028292825.1 Alphaproteobacteria bacterium
TGTTTCGCCCCCATCAAAAACTCACCTGGATGAGCTTGTGGTGGAGGCGCCGGGTACCGCCCCCGGGTCCGGGCTGCTTATTACACAGTCGTTTATCGCCATAGACGCCCGGGCGAACCCGGATGACGCCCTCAATATAGGCGCTGGGTATTAAGAATTGAAGGGCAGTTGACAGCGAGGGAACCCGGGGGCAAAAACCGCGCATGGTCCACTGCGTACAAAACCGCGTCCAAAAGACCCGCCAGACGGCGGTTGCGCGCGCATGGGGATCTGGAGGCTAACCACCTTCCCGTCACACCCTGTCCACCCAACCCCGTCCATCCTGGCGGGGTTTTTTGTTGCCTGCATGTCGGGCAGAAAGGACGTCATGTTCACCTGTGAAGACGATATCCACCGCCTCGGCGAGGGGCTGGTTGCCTGCAACCTGCCCAAGGAAGAATGGACTCATGGCGCGCATTTCGCCGCTGCACTGTGGCTGATGCGCTACCGCCCCGACATCGATCCGGCCCGCGACATGCCGAACATGATCCGCGTCTACAATGAATCGCGGGGCGGGGTGAACAGCGACACTTCCGGCTACCATGAAACCATCACCCAGGCCTCGCTGCGGGCCACGCGGGGCGTCTATGACGCCTATCCGGCGGATGTGCCGGTGTGGCGCATCGCCAACGCCCTGATGGCGTCGGTTCTGGCCAACCCCAACTGGCTGCTGGAATATTGGTCCCGCGACCGGCTGATGAGCGTGGAAGCGCGCCGCGCATGGCTGGAACCCGATCTCAAGCCCCTGCCATTCTGAGCCGAATCCGCTAGGATTTTCCCATGCAGCAATATCTCGACCTGCTCCGCCTGGTCCGCGACACCGGCACGCAAAAGACCGATCGCACCGGCACCGGCACGCGTTCGATCTTCGGCCACCAGATGCGCTTCAACCTGGCGGATGGCTTTCCGCTGGTCACCACCAAGAAGGTGCATCTGAAGTCCATCATCTATGAACTGCTGTGGTTCCTGCGCGGCGAGACCAATGTCCACTGGCTGCAGCAGCATGGCGTCACCATCTGGGACGAATGGGCCGATGCCAATGGCGAACTTGGCCCGGTCTATGGCTATCAGTGGCGCAGCTGGCCCAGCCAGAATGACGGCACCATCGACCAGATCCGAAACCTGATCGCCGACATCGGCAAGAACCCGGATTCCCGCCGCCTGATCGTGACGGCCTGGAACCCCGCCGACATCCCGCGCATGGCGCTGCCGCCTTGCCACTGCCTGTTCCAGTTCTATGTCGCGGACGGCAAGCTCAGCTGCCAGCTTTACCAGCGCAGCGCCGACATCTTCCTGGGCGTGCCCTTCAACATCGCCAGCTATGCCCTGCTGACCCTGATGGTGGCGCAGGTGACGGGCCTGAAGCCGGGCGACTTCGTGCATTCCTTCGGCGACGCCCACCTGTATTCGAACCATCTGGACCAGGCGAACGAGCAGCTCTCGCGCCAGCCCTATCCGCTGCCCACGATGCGGCTGAACCCGGACGTGAAGGATATTTTCGCCTTCAAGTTCGAGGACTTCACCCTGGAAAACTACCAGTCCCATGCCGGGATCAAGGCCCCGATCGCGGTCTAATCGGTCACATTTGACAATCCCGGTCCCTCGCTTAAAAGACCGGCGACAGGGAGACTGGCATCATGGCCGAAGAAGTTCAGGGCAAGGACGAGACCAAGCTGGCCAATGGCGGCGGCGCCTTTCCGTTCTGGTTCTCGGTCGCGGTGGTGGTGGGCCTGCTCGTGGTACTGGTCGCCATCGTTTACGGCGCCATCCAGCTCTTCTCGTAAGCGCCATCCGCAAAGAAAAAGGGCCGGGGCATCGCTGCCCCGGCCCTTTTCTTTTGTGCGGTGACTATTTGGGAAGCGCCCACACCATCAGGCTGTCGCCGCCCGTCGGGCTGCCCAGATAGGACCCGCCGGTCGCCACCACGCCGACATATTGCCGCCCGTCCTTGCCGCCCCAGGTGAGGGGCGTGGCGTGGGCGGAATAGTCCAGCTTCGCCGTCCACAGTTCCTTGCCGGTCCTGCTGTCGAAGGCGCGGAAGCGCTGGTCGTCGGTGCCGCCGATAAAGGTCACGCCACCCGCGGTGACAATAGGCCCGCCATTGCTGGGGCGGCCGGTATCCTGCTTGCCGGCGGGCAGGGTGTCGGTGATGCCCAGGTTCACGCGCCAGGCGACATCACCGGTATTGACGTTCACCGCCGTCAGCATCCCCCAGGGCGGCGCCTGGCACGGCATGCGCGTGGCGCGGTCGCGGAAGTTGGTGCTGGTCATGTTCCATTCGCCATCAGCCTTCTTCTCCAGCTTTTCGACATAGCCAAGATTGTTGGTGTTGACGATGAACAGCCCCAGCTTGGGGTCGAAGGCGCCGCCGGCCCATTCCGGTCCGCCTTCGCCGCCGGGAAAGCGGATGATGGGATGATCGGACGGGATGGGCTCGAAACGTTTCGATCCCGTCCAGTGGCCGTCGGCGATCATCTTCTGGCAGGCCGCGGTGTGTTCCGGCGTCAGCTGCGCCACTTCGCTCAGGTCGAAGCTGGCGCGCGCCAGCTGTTCCGGCTTGTTCGGGATCGGCTGGGTGGGCGAGGCGGTCTCGCTGGCCACGGGCGAGGGCGGCACGGCTGTTTCCGTGATGCCGTAGATCGGTTCGCCGGTGACACGGTTGAGCAGGAACAAAAGCGCCGACTTGTTCATCACCGCCACGGCGGGAATGGTCTTGCCGTCCTTCTTCACATCCAGCAGCACCGGCGGCGTGTCCAGGTCATAGTCCCAGATGTCGTGATGCACCGCCTGGAAGTGCCACAGATATTTGCCGGTCTTCGCATCGACCGCGACCAGGGAGTCGCTGAACAGGTTGGAACCCTTGTGGTCGCCGCCATAGCGATCGAAGGTGGGCGCCCCGAACGGCAGATAAGCGATGCCGCGCTTGGCATCCACCGTCAGCATGTTCCAGACATTGACGCCGGAACGTTGCTTCCAGCCGTCATCTTCCCAAGTCTCGTGGAATTTCTCGCCCGGGCGCGGGATGGAATGGAAGGTCCAGACCAGCTTGCCCGTCACCACGTCCCAGGCGCGCACATCGCCCGAGGCGCCCTTGGCCGGGGCTTCCTGCACCCGGCTGCCGATGATGGCGAGGTTGCCATAGATATTGGCGGGCGAGGAATAGCCGTAATAGGCGTTGGGCAGCCCGTTCATGATCTCCGGCGTCTTGGTGTCCACCACGCCATCGGTGCCGAAGCCCCTGGGCACGGCGCCGGTCTTGGCATCCAGTGCAATCAGCCTGCCCTGGGTGCTGCCGAAGATGATGCGGGGGCCATGGCCCTTGTCGCCGGGCCACCAGGACAGGCCGCGGAAGGGCGGCTGGTCGGTGCCGGGAAGCTGGTACGCCCAGACCTGCTTGCCGGTGGTGGCGTCCAGCGCCACGACGCGGCCATAGGGCGTGCCCAGATACAACAGGCCGTTCGCCACCAGCGGCGTGGTGGTGGAAAAGGGAATGCGCGCCAGCTTCGCGTCCGGCGTGGGATTCATGTGGTAGGTCCAGGCGACCGCCAGCTTGGTCACATTCTCCGGCGTGATCTGGCCCAGCGGCGAGAACCGCCCGCCGCCCGCATCATGGCCATAGGCCGGCCAGTCGCCGCCCTTGACCGCGGGGGCCGCGCCGGCGGCCAGCGGCAGGCAAGATGCCAGCAACGCAAACATCATCTTCTTCATGGCGTGTTCCCTGTGTGGCGGCTCTGCGCCGCGTCTTATTGTTAGACGGCCTGGCCCGGCGTTGCCGCCAAGCGGCACGGCGTCGCGGCGGGGATTATTTCCCCATCTCGTCTTCCTGATAGACCCTGATGATCTCGTCGAAGTTCTTTTCCGCCTTGAAGCCCATCCTGGTCGCCAGTTCGGCGGCGTAGCGCCCAGCCCAGCCCAGCACGATCTTGGCCACAAACGGGTCCTCGGTGCGCTGGATCAGCTTGACGGCGTCGTCGCCGGCTGCCTTGCGCAGGGCCTCGATCTCCTCGCCCACCGTGGCCGAGACCCCCGGCATGGTCATAGAGCGGCGCACGCCCAGCGCAGCCGTGTCGATGGTGGCGGCGGTGATGAAGAAGCCGACCGCGGCGCGGGGGCTGGCGAACCAGTGGCGCACATCGTCGCCCACCGGCAGCGGTGCAGGCTTGCCGGCCAGCGGCTCGCGCAGGATGCCGGAGAAGAAGCTGGAGGCGGCGGCATTGGGCTTGCCGGGGCGGATGCAGATGGTGGGCAGGCGAACGCCGACGCCGTCCAGGTAACCCTTGCGGGAATAGTCGGCCAGCATCAGCTCGGTCATCGCCTTCTGGGTGCCGTAGCTGGACGACGGCGTCAGGGCGAACTCGTCGGGGATGGGATCGGGGAAGGGCGGGCCATAGACGGCCAGGGTCGAGGCGAAGACAAAGCGCGGCTTGTAGCCATCGCCCTCAAGCCGGATCGCCTCGAACAGCGCCCATGATCCATTAAAGTTGATCTTGTAACCCTTCTCGAAATTGGCCTCCGCGTCGCCCGAGACGATGGCGGCCAGGTGGAAGATCACATCGGGGCGCTCGGAAATCAGCGTCGTGGCGACGCCTTTCTCGCTGAAATCGGTGACGATGGATTTGGCGGCCGGGGCGCCGTCCGGAATGGGGCTGTCCACCACATCCACCAGGGTCAGGGCGGTGATGGCTTTGCCGCCCAAGGTCTTGTCCGCAACAAGCCGTTCCACCAGCTTGCGCCCGATCATGCCGCCGGCGCCGGTGACGAGAATCTTCATGTCCGTTTCCTTCTGTGACGGCGGGACCATAACGCAAGATGACGGTCCGGCAAGATGGTGCGGCGCAACGCCAGATGCGAGTTTTTCTCAAGGTTTTGCGCTTTGACGCCCTGTCACGCCGGAGATAGCGTGCGCGGCAAAAGAGGCTGGAATCAGCCCCCTCAAGGGAAGATCACGCGTGAAATTGCATCTGGCATTGTTGGCCCTGCTCGGCCTGTCGGCGTCCGTCCGGGCGCAGGATATTCCGTCGCCCTATGGCGCGCCCGAGCATCAATGGGCGACGCCGCCTGCTGGTGCGCCCTGGGGCTCGTCGGCCGGCATCGAGCGTGGTCCGCATGGCGAGATCTGGGCCATCGACCGCTGCGGCGCCAACAGCTGCGACGGGTCCGACAAGAATCCCATCGTCCTGCTCGATCCCGCCACCGGCAAGGCCATCCGTGCCATCGGCGCGGGCCTGTTCGTGTTCCCGCACGGCCTGCATGTGGACCGCAAAGGCAATATCTGGGTCACCGATGGCGGCATCAGCAAGGACGGCGCCAAGGGCCTGCAGGTGTTGAAACTGTCGCCCGAGGGCAAGGTGCTGCTGGCGATCGGCACCGCGGGCCAGCGCGGCGATGACGGCACCCATTTCCAGTCGCCCAGCGACGTGATCACCGCGCCGAACGGCGACGTCTTCGTCACTGACGGCCATGCCCCCATCGCCAATACCGTTCCGGCGGGGCTGGACATGCGGGTGATGAAGTTCAGCGCCGATGGCAAGTTCATCAAGCAATGGGGCAAGCTGGGCGCGGGCCCGGGCGAGTTCAACAATCCGCATGCATTGGGGCTGGACAACAGGGGCCGGCTCTATGTCGCCGACCGCGCCAACAGCCGCATCGAGATTTTCACCCAGGACGGCAAGTTCATCACCGAATGGAAGCAGTTCGGCCGCCCGTCGGGTTTCTACATCACCGGCGACCGGCTCTACGCCATCGACGCCGACTCCACCGACGCCATCCATCCCGGCTGGAAGAAAGGCATCTGGATCGGCAGCATTTCCAAGGCGCTGCCCGATGCCTTCGTGCCTGATGATGGCGCCGGTGAAGGCGTGGTGGTCGCCCCGAACGGCAACATGTATGGCGCGGTCAATGTGGTTCCGCGCGGCATCACGCGTTACGTGAAGAAATAAGGAGCATCAGCCATGACGGACAGCAGGCGAATTTTCCTTCTCAAATCCTTCAGCGCCACCAGCGCGGCCTGGCTGGCCGCCAACTGGCCGGCGCAGGTCGCCGCCGCCGAAAAGGCGCAGGCGATGGGCGGCTTCACCTATTTCACCCCCGCCCAGGCAATGGAGATCGACGCCATGGCGGCGCAGATCTATCCCACCACCGACACACCCGGCGCCAAGGAGGCGCAGGTGGTCTATTTCATCGACCTGGCTCTGGTAACCTTCGCCGCCGACAAGCAGGCGGTTTATGCCCAGGGCTTCGGCGAATTGTCGGCCAGGACCGGCGGCAAGCCGCTGGGTTCGCTGGCCGCCGCCGACCAGGTGGCGCTGCTGACCGGGATCGAGAAGTCAGCCTTCTTCAAGACCGTGCGCGACCACACCATCATGGGCATGTTCAGCGCGCCCCAGCATGGCGGCAATTTCCACAAGCTCGGCTGGCAGCAGATCGGCTTTGACGACAGCCTCAACTTCCGCGCCCCCTTCGGCGCCTATGACAAGGCCTGAGACCATGAAGAAATACAGCCCTTCGGAAGAAGTCGATTTCGTGGTCATCGGCACCGGCGCCGCCGGCGGCGTCATGGCCAAGCAGCTGGCGCAAGCCGGTTTCAGCGTCGTGGTGATGGAGCAGGGCCCCTGGGGCGCCTATGGCCATGAGCAGGACTACAGCAAGGACGAATTGTCGAACCGCTTCCCCGCGGAAGACGACATGCTGCTGTCCGACCCCAAGGTCCAGAAAAATACCTTCCGCCGCAACGCCAATGAAAAAGCGGTTGCCGGCAACCACAATTACGGCTGCGTCGTGGGCGGCGGCACCATCACCTATGGCGCGTCTTCGTGGCGGCATCTGCCGTGGGAGTTCGACGAAGCCTCGCGCTTCGGCACCATGACGGGCACCGGCATCGCCGACTGGCCGGTGAGCTATGCCGAGCTGGAGCCCTATTACACCCAGGCCGAATGGGAAATCGGCATTTCGGGTCCCAACCTGAAGACGCCGCTGATCGCGCCCATGTCCAAGCCCTATCCCTGCGCGCCCCTGCCGCTGAAAAGCTCCGGCTTCCTGATGCAGAAGGCCGCCGCCAAGCTGAACCTGACGGTGACGCCGAACGTCGCCGCCATCATCACCGCGCCGTACAATGGCCGCAGCGCCTGCATCAATTGCGGCATGTGCAGCGGCTATGGCTGCCAGGTGAAGGCGCGGTCGTCTTCCGCCGTGGCGCTGCTGCCCATTGCGGTCGCCACCGGCAATTGCGAGATCCGCGTTCACTCCTATGTCCGCGAGATCAATGTCGATGCCAGCGGCAAGGCCACCGGCGTCACTTATTTCGAAAAGAAGAACAACAACCGCGAAGTCTTCCAGAAGGCCAAGTGCGTGGTGTTGTCGGCCAATGGCACGGAAACTCCGCGCCTGCTGCTGCTGTCCAAGTCCAACCGCTTCCAGAACGGCCTCGCCAATTCCTCCGGCATCGTCGGCAAATACCTGATGAGCGGCAATGGCGGCGGCGCCTCGGGCCTCTTCCCCGACCCACTCAACGAATACAAGGGCTGCGTCACCGGCGCGGCGGTTCTTTCCTATGTGCCCAATGATGTGAAGGGCCGCGGCTGGTATGGCGGCGGCCGCATGACGGCGCGCGGCCAGATGTCGCCGATCCAGTATGGCCTGGCGGGCCCGCACGGCGCGCCGTCATGGGGCGCCGGCTACAAAAAGGCGCTGGTCGAACAGGCCAATCGCCGCCTCACCATGGTCAACTTCATCAGCCAACTGCCGGTGGAAACCAACACCGTCGATCTCGATCCCGACGTGAAGGACGCCTGGGGCCTCGCCGCCATGCGCATCACTTCCACCAGCCATGAGAACGACTTCAAGGCGATGCAGTTCTTCATCGACAAGTCGGTGGAGATTTTGCACGCGGCCGGCGCGACGGAAGTCTGGGCCGACCAGGTCAGCGACAGCAGGGGCGGCGCCCATGCCCGCGGCACCTGCCGAATGGGCAACGACCCCAAGTCATCGGTGGTGAACAAGTATCACCGCGCCCATGACGTGCCCAACCTGTTCGTGGTCGACGGCTCCAGCTTCGTCACCGGCGGGCGCAACCATCCCACCATGACCATCTCGGCGCTGGCCTACCGGGCCGCCGATCACTTGGTGAAGGCGGCCATGACCGGCAACGTCACGATCTGACACGGGTGAATTGACTCTGGCGGGCACGAGAATAGCCTGAGCCCAGTACCGAGATGGGGGCGACATGCACACCCTGGACGGGCATGGGACCGCAAGCCGGCTGGACCGCCGACGCGACCGCGTGATCGCGGGCGCCGCCACGGCGCTGCTGTACCTGCCCTTGCTGTTCGTGCTGCTGCGCCCTTCGACCTTCCTGAACCCCATCGCCGTCACGCCGCATCCGGCCGAAACCCTGCTGCAGCTGTTGCCGCAGCCCAGGCCGCAGGTGCCGCCGAAGCTGGACTTCGTCACCCACCTGATCCGCCCCCGGGCGGTGAATGCCCCCATGCCCCAGATCGTGCTGGCGCCGCAGCCCATCCCGGCGCCGCGCGCGCCCCTGCCGGTGACGGCGGCCGAAACCTCCGTCATGGCCGGCGGCGCCGCCCAGGGCGTTGGCGCCGGCGCGGTGAGCGGCACCGGCACGGGCGGCAACGGCACGGGGCAATCGTCCTGCATCGATCCCGCCTATCTGGCGCAGATCGTCCGCCATGTCGGACACTATTTCCATTTTCCGCCCGATGCCGCGCGCGAAGGCCTGACCGGCATCGCTTATGTGCGCTTCCTGATCGACAAAAACGGGCGTCTCATGGCGCAGTCGGTGGCGATCAGTTCGGGCCACCGGAAGCTGGACGATTATGCGCTGGTGCTGATGCGCGAGGCCGCGCCCCTGCCGCCGATCCCCGAACGCATGCACACCGACCAGCTGGCGGGACTGCTGCCGATCCACTTTGCCATCGAGGGCCGCCTGGCGCCGCGTGAAATGATAGCGGGCCAGACGGCGAACGGCTGCAACTGACAGAAAATCTCTCCGGATCGTGACTCTTCCGTCACGAAGCCGCTGGACACACTTCGATACAGCTTCACGACAGGCACAGGACGACGTTGCCGTCTATTGCTGCATGCGTTGGGGATGGCTGGTCGTTTCGTTCATGAAACAGACACTTGCTGGAAATTAAACGACATCTGTAGTAGGAATGCGGCCGGAACGCTGGCCGCCCTGGTTGAGACACGCCGTGCAAAAGCCCATTTATGTCATCGGGACCGGCCTGTCGCATGACGGCTCCGCCTGCCTGCTCAAGGACGGGCGTGTCCGCTTCGCCATCGAGAAAGAGCGCGTCACCCGCAAGAAGCATGACGGCGGCAACGACCTGGCCGCCATCCAGTATCTGCTGGCGGCGGAAGGCATCACGCCCGGCGACGTGGCGCTGGTGGTGCAGAACGCCAATTTCGGCATGCTGGAAGCCGCCGAAAGCTGGCTGGACGGGCCGCGCCCTGCCTGGGGCGACGTGCCGGTGGTGACTATCTCCCACCATCTGGCCCATGCCTATGGCGCCTTCGGCACCTGCCCTTTTGATGAAGCCGCGGTGATGGTCGTGGATGGTTGCGGCAACAGCTTCGACGACTGCATCGACCTGGATGGCACCACGATCCCCGAAACCCCGCCGCAGGAACTGGCCTCGCTGTGGAACGAGAAGGACAGCTATTACCGCATCGCCGGGACGCGGCTTGAACCGCTGTACAAGGATTTCTCGCCCTGGGGCGCGGGGATGAAGAACTATCCCATGCATCCGCCCAGCACCCGCCATTCCATCGGCGGGGTGTATGCGGCGGTCAGCAAGTATGTGTTCCGGGGACTGGAAGATCCCGGCAAGCTGATGGGCCTGGCGCCCTATGGCCGCCCCGGCATCCATGATTTTCCCGTCTTCGACCTCAGCGATGGCCGCGTCTTTGTCCGCTATGACTGGATGAAGGATTTCCGCACGCCCGCGCATTCCCAGGACGCCTTCAAGGCGGACTTCCAGAGGTATGCCGACCTGGCTTGGTGGATCCAGCGCGAGGTCGAGCGGGCGCTGCTGTATGTCATCCGGGCGCGGCACGATTTCAGCCCGTCGCCCAATCTTTGCTACACCGGCGGGGTGGCGCTGAACGCCGTCGCCAATCGCATCATCCTGAGGGATGGCCCTTTCGAGAATGTCTTCTTCCAGCCGGCGGCGGGCGACAATGGCCTAGCGCTGGGCTGCGCCTTTTACGGCTGGCTGGAAGTGCTGAAGAAAGACAGGGTCCGTCATGCCGGATCGGTCTATTTCGGCCGCAGCTATGGCGCGGACGAGATTGAAGGCACCCTGGCCCGCTATGCCGAGCTGGTGGAGATCACGGCCGGCGCCGCGCCGGTGGACGAAGCGGTGACGGCGCTGGCGGCGGGAAAGGTGGTGGGCTGGTTCCAAGGCGGTTCGGAATTCGGGCCGCGGGCGCTGGGCAATCGCAGCATCCTGGCCGATCCCCGCCTGCCGCACATCCGCGACGCCATCAATGCCAAGGTGAAATTCCGCGAGGATTTCCGGCCCTTCGCGCCGTCGGTGCTGGTCGAGGATTGCAATACATACTTCGACTGCGACCATGCCTCGCCGCACATGCTGCTGACCGCGCCGGTTCGCCCCGAATGGCGCGACATCATTCCGGCGGTGGTGCACCGCGATGGCTCGGCCCGCATTCAGACGGTGACGCACCAGGACAATGCGCTCTATCACGACCTGCTGGCGGCTTTCCGCGACAAGACCGGGCTGGGCGTGCTGCTGAACACCTCGCTGAACCGGCGCGGCATGCCGATTGTCGAGACGCCGGACGACGCCATGATGCTGTTTCTCTATTCCGCCATCGATGTGCTGGTGATCGGAACGCACGTCATCCGCAAGCCGGACGATTTTGTGCAGCGCATCGCCGGCTTCAACCGCATGGTGGCGCAGGCCAGCGCCCGCAAGACCTTCGAAAAGGCGCTGGCGTCCTGATTCAAGCCGCGATCAGATGCGCGCCCTCATTGCTTCGACAAGCTCAGCATGAGGAATTCCTCACCCTGAGCTTGTCGAAGGGTGGGGAGCTGCGCTCTTCTTGACAGGAATCCTTCTACTTCACGCCGCGGAACAGCTCCGGCGCCACGTCATGCAGGCCCCGCCGCCACACCTTGTATTCGTGCATGCCTGGCACCGGCGAGAAGGTCAGCTTGACGCCCAGCGAGGAAAGCCGGTCGGCCAGCCGCTTGTCGGCTTCATGGAGCACGTCCTGATCGCCCACCACGAAGTGCAGCAGCCTGAGGTTCTTCTTCAGCGGTTCGACATTGGCGAAGACATCCGCACTGATGTCCATGAACTGGTCGTCGCCGGCGCTTTCGGCGCCCGCGCTCATGGGCGCCAGCCAGTGGAAGGCCTCGGTATGGCGCAGGCCGATGGTGACGGTCTGGATGCCCCCCTGCGACAGGCCCGACAAGGCGCGGTGGTCGGCATCGGCGATGGTGCGGAATTTCCCGTCGATGAAGGGAATGATGCCGGTCAGCAGGTCGATCTCGAACAGGTTGCCGGGATCGTAGTTGGTCTGGCCCTTGCCCAGGCCTTTCGCGCCTTCCATCTGGGCGGCCACCGGCCCCAACCCTTCGCTGTCGCCCGACCGTGCGCCCAGCGCCATGACCAGGATCATGGGCCGCGCCTTCTTCTGCGCGATCAGATTGTCCAGGATCAGGTTGGCGCGGGCCTGTTCCATCCAGGCGGATTCGCAGCAATTGCCGCCATGCTGCAGGTACAGCACCGGATAGCGCGTCTTGCCGTCGTCATAGCCGGGCGGGGTATAGACGCGCAGGTAGCGCACCGAATGGGTGGCCTTGGAGTTGTAGACCACCAGGCGCACATCGCCGTGCGGCACGTCCTGGGCATCATAGAAGGTGGGCTTGTCGGCCGGCACCTCGACATAGTTGAGCCGGTTGGCGATGTCGCTGGCGGGATAGCCATCGATCAGAAAGCCGTAGTCATAGATGTCGGGGGCCAGCGGTCCCAAGGTAACGCTCCAGATGCCGTCGGCGCCCCTGTTCATGGCAATGGATTTGCGCGGGGCCGACAGCCAGTGCGCGTTCGGTCCGATGATGTGGCCGGTGACGCGCACTTCCGTCGCCAGCGGCGCATTCACTGTCAGGGTGACGCTGCGATCGGCATGGAGGATGGGCGAGATCACCTGGCGCGGGCGGCTATATTCCTCCGCCGCCTTGTTGGGGCCCGGCGCGCCGGTTTCGCCCAGCTTCGCGCCTGGCGGCACCTGTGCCATCGCCGGTGTCGCCAGCATCAGCGCCAGCATGAGAAATTTCCGCATCGTCCCCTCCGATTATTGTTGGCGGCAACCTAGCCAAAGCCGGCGCGCGGGGATAGCGGCGGACCTTGTCAACATCGCTACAGCCCGCGAAAGAAGGCCAGGATATCGTCGCGCGACGCGCCGGCGGAGAGCAGGATCGCCAGCGCCACCCGCGCCCGGCGCGCGTCCAGCCAGGCGGAGGGGATCAGCCCGCGCGCGATCAGGTCGATCTCGCCGCCGGGATAGCCATAGGAATGACTCAGTGTCTCGCCGCCACCGGTGCGGCTGGCGAACACCACTGGAATTTTCGCCGCCATCGCTTCCAGCAATGCGGGTGTGGCGTCGGAGATATGCCCGCCGCCCGGCAGCGCCAGCACCAGCGCGTCGCAGCGCGTGAGTTGCTCCAGCACCGCGGGCTCCATCGCGGGGCCGACTTCCAGGATCGGGATCACTGGCGCGCCGCCACCCCATGCCAGTTTCGGCAGCCGCCGTTCGGGCGTCAGCAGGAAGCGCACCTTGCCTTCACGCACCCAGCCCAGGGGACCGAAGGGCTCCGACGAAAAGGCATGGGTGCGGAAGGCGTGACGCTTTTTCGCCAGCGGCCCCCAATGGATCTCATCGTCGAATACCGTCAGCACCCCCTTGCCGCGTGCCTCCGCCGCCGATGCCACGATGCAGGCGGCGATCAGGTTGGCGTCGCCGTCGGCGCTGGGCTGGCTGGCGTTGCGCATGGCACCGGTCACCACGATGGGCGTGTCGGTGCGGGTCAGAAGCTCCAGCGCGAAGGCGGTTTCCTCCAGCACGTCGGTCCCGTGCGTGACCACCACGCCATCGTCCTGCGATGCCGCTTCCTGCGCCGCCCGCGCGATGGCCGCGATGTCGGCAAAGCTGAAGCCGCTGCTGGGCTTGGACAGCACCGGCCGGACGACGATCTCGACGTCCGGCAGGGCGCGGCCCAGCATGGCCGCAAAGGGTGGCGGCGCTCCCAGGTTGGCGCCCTTGTCAGACGCCTGCATGGCGATGGTGCCGCCGGTGGTGAGCAGATGGATGCGGTGGGTCATGCGGCGCAGGTTAGCGCGCCGCACGCCCCCGCACCATCATTATGGCGTCAGGCTGTCCGACAGGCCGGTGAATGTGCTGCTGAGTTTGGTGCCGACCGCGGTGACACCGGTAATGATCACCACCGCGATCAGTGCGGCGATCAGGCCATATTCGATGGCCGTGGCGCCGCTATCGTCTTTGAGGAAATGTGCGTTTGATTCCAGTTTGAGACGAATGCGGCGCCATGCTAGGAACAGCCCGCCTCAGGCTGGCGCGTGCGGGTGTAGTTCAATGGTAGAACGGCAGCTTCCCAACTGAAGTCATGGGTCTAACTGCCCCGTATCGCTCACTGTTTCATCGCTGTTACTGCTCCGGCCTTTCTCCAAGGAAGTGCGACCCATTACCAGAACCAGGCTGATCGCTCGCTCGTGAAACGATACGACTCGGATGAGATGTGACCCGAGCTATCTCATCTGCTGGAAAATACTGGTGTCGTGCTGTAGTGATTCGCCAACATCTCCGTTGAGAACAATTTCTTTCCGGCCAAAACCAAAATCTGAGCAAGCGACCGGGGCTTGAAACGGGCCCACCCTGGTCATTCCGATTGGATGACAACGCAGAGGAATCTCATGCGTCTCTATCATTACACAACATCCCACTGGGGGTTGGAGAATCTGAAGAAAAAGCGGCTGAAGATCGCGCTTTTAGATGAATGCAATGATCCATTCGAATTGTGGGGATGTTGGCAAGGCGATCCGAAACTCAGGGCTAAGATCAGATCTTGGAAAAAGGAGATGGCGCGTAATTACGGAATTCTTTGTCTCAGTGCCACATGGCACAGCCCGCTTATGTGGAGCCACTACGCAGAACGTCATAAAGGAATTTGCTTGGGCTTCGACGTTCCTGATGAGAAATTCAAGCAGGTGCAGTATACCAACCTAAGGGTCAAGCTGTCTAAGAAAACGAGCGAAGATGAAATCGCTTCGCTTCTCTTTCTGAAATATGCCGGATGGTCATATGAAGAGGAATGGCGAGCTTGGGCCAAGCTAGAGGACAAAACCGAGGGGCATTTTTTTAAAGAGTTTGGGCCGGACCTTACGTTGAGGGAGGTTTATATAGGATCTTTTTCGCAGGTGTCTCGGATGCAAGTGGGCGAAGCAATTGCGTACCGCCTGGTTCAAGACGAAGAGCGCATTTCGGGACTGCGAATTTGCAGTTCTGACCGACAGGCCAATCAATGGTCAGACATGTTTGAGCCGCGCCGCGTTCGAAGCCCTTGGCGCACCGCCGGCCGGTTGATAGCTCATGGCGCTCTGGGAAGCATGCATCATGGAGCCGAACGGAGCGCTTCGATGGATAGAATGCCACCCCGGGCTCTCCGGCTATCTGCAAACGGCTGGCGGTATCCTGGCAGTGCTTATCGCGTGGCAGTCACCAAGGATCGCGGCACGGTTTGCTCAAAAACAGCAATCGGACGAAACCCTGCGCGAATTGGAATTAGCCAAAGCGGCATTGTCAAAGGCGGCGATAGAGATTGCGCGCGTCGCATCGATAGTCCGGCAGAAGATCGATGTTGCAGTCACTCAGCCAAATTCAATCGTCTGGGACCAATGGTTTGATGAACTTGTGTTGCCCGTGCAACCTATCACTGACGTGTTGCGGTTTCGCGGCGAGCAGGAGCTTGACCCTTTCCGGCAACTCGACGATGCCGTGAGGATTTTTAACAATGCACGGCTTCAGGTTCGTTCTCGCCAGCTACTGTGGGCGAGCGGTCGAGCCATTCTAGACGACGCGCTTCAATCCGTGGAAATGAATTATCGATTGGCGCTGAAACTTAGAGCGTGAAGCGTTGCGGTTAAGCGCTCCCGAAACACTCCCGCAATAGAGTTCGTGGGCATGACTCTAAGCTGGCAGCCAATATTATATGGCAAAGAACTCAAACCGCTGTTAGCCTATCCCAGCTCGGGGAGGGCTTTCGATGAAACAGGTCATTCTTGTTCTCGTCGCGGCGTTGTGTATTTCGGCGACAAAGAGTCAGTCTGTTGCGAAAACAGCCATTGTTGCGCTCGACAAAGTTATATTTTCGAGCAGTCCTCATCAAACATTGACGACCGTAAATCCTGTGTTCAGCGACGCTCAACCTCGGGGTTCTACAGCTCATTGTGCTGACGAGTCTTGGAGTATTAGCGAGCATGTGAATTGAGCGCGCTCGCAAAAGTCATTGCTCTTTTTAAACAACTAACAGCAGGGAAAAATATGTCATTCCGCAAGGACGCAACTGATCTTGGATCCCCAAGCGACGATGCTGTAACATACTGCACAAAGCTTATTGGCGGCTTCAAAGATAAAGCAAACCACAACAAGGCCGAATCCCAGTTTACGTTTGCGGTGGTCGTCTTAGCGAGTTTGATATCACCTGCACTTGTGACGTTGGGCGTTGGTTATTTTTGGGGGAAGGTTTTGCCTGCTTGCCTTTCCTTGAGTGCTGCAGCTGCCACATCCTGGCTGCAGTTGCGCAAGCCCCAACGTCTTTGGACACTTTATCGACAGTGTCAGCGGAGGCTCGAAGATCAGTTGATACGTTATCGCTACCGCTTGGATCCATATGGCGCCAATCAAGACGCAGACAAAGTCCTAGCAAGCGCGACTGCTGATGTGGCTATGGAGGCTCATCTGAAATGGGAAGGTCTTGTCCCTAATTCTGATGGTTTGGAAGCGAGCCTGACTGGCTCACCTAGAAAGCCTGGAAGTAGGGGAAAGCCCCGTGCCTAATCCAGAAAAGGTCGTCACAAAGCTCGCGACGGTTCACGGTGACTTCGATTTTATCGGCTACATTTGGGATGAGCACGATGATGAGAATATTTTGGCCGTTGTTAAGAGGCCATTTGTAGGTGTTCCTCTCGTGAGAGTGCAAAGCGCGTGCTATTCAGGTGAAATATTTGAAAGCCTAGACTGCGATTGCCATGAACAGCTTGTCCAAAGCTTAGCGCGCATTGAATCGGAAAGCGGTACCATGATTTATTTGCTAAGGGACGGAAGGGGGGCTGGGCTCAGGACGAAATTGAAAGCCCTGGAAATGTGGAGGGTAGCAGGTATCGACACCGCCGATGCTTATGAAAAAATGGGCGTAGAATTGGACCCGAGAACCTATGAGAAGGCTGCATATGTTCTAAAGGATCTTGGATTGTCGTCGATACGCCTTATGACAAACAATCCTCGGAAAATCAGCGGTATCGAGTCTGGAGGTTTGGACGTTCGGCGCGAACCACTCGAAATTATTGTTGGTGCAGGCAGCGAAGCGGCGAAGTACCTGCGAGTTAAGGCCGAAAAGTTGGGCCACCTGTTGGTCCAGTTTCGTTAGCGAATATAAGGCCGAGCAGTTTAATGGCGTGTCGCGGTTTCGCGGCGGAAACTCGAGTTGTATATTGGCGTCAGGGGATCATGTGGTTACCAAAGGATCTGCGATAAAGTCGTTCTAAGCCGCTCAGCGCGGCGCTGGTCAGATTTGGTGCAATCGCTTGGTCGGTTGGCCTTCGCTTGGTGATCAGGCCAGGTAGGCCCTGGATTGACTGGGTGCGGGTGCGCCAATTTATCCAAAGGGTTTTGGCGCTTTCAGGCTGCTTTTGGTGCCCTTACGATTCCATTTCTTGCCGTTCTGTGTAGAATCACCCTCGGCGAGTGTGGAGAAATAAGGTGGCAAAGACGAAGCTTTCGGGTGCAAGTATTTTCTCTAATTTGAAATTTGATACCTCGGCTTACATCTCGTTGAAGCCAATTTCATCGTTGAAAAAAGACGTCTCCGAAGCGGTTGAAATCCGTACAAAGCCCAAGGTGAAAGCCAAGGGTTAATTGTGCCGAACATAGCAATCGTTTGGGACTTTGACGGCACGCTGACGCCAATAGATTCAACGACTATAGTCGCTGAAATCTTGAGCGAAGGGTCAGGCAACGAGTTTTGGGATACGATCCACAAACTCAAAGGCGATAAGCCTAAATCTGGAAAAAACAGCAAAGAAGAAACATGGCAACACATTTTGGCGATGGATGCGCCGGTGTGGATGTACGCGCTTTCGCGCTTGGCCTTTGCCCAGCAAATCCCGCTGAATGCCGAGACATTCAAAATCATAGCACCGGAAATAAAACTTTTTCCAAACGTCGCGCCGTTTCTTCGGAAACTGAAAGATATCGAAAAAACTGCTGTCTTCAGAAAGGTCGGCGTTGAGATCCATCACTTTATTGTTTCGGCAGGGCTCAAGGATCTTGTTGGTCAAATTCTCCCCGATGGCCTGATTAGATGGACGTTTGGCTGTTGCTATCAGATCAACTCTTTTGAAGGCGATCCGCACATGCCGGAGAGCATCCCGGTCTTTTGCATGGACGAGACAATGAAGACGCGCTCGCTATATGAAATCTCGAAGGGCTCGTTTCAAGATAAGACAAAAACTGTGAACAGCCTAGTCCCACCGGAGAAGCGCTGGGCTCCGTTCGAGAATATGATTTATGTCGGAGACGGCTTTACTGACGTTCCCGCCTTTTCGCTTGTTCGTAGCTTAGGCGGTCTTGGCATTGCTGTTTACAATCCGAAAAAAACGAAAGCTGATACCAACAAAAGGTTAGAACGGCTGCGCCTAGATAAAAGGACTGATCTTATCACGCCTGCTAATTTTGATACGTCTGGCGAACTGTATAGCTATCTCAAATCCCGATGTATGCAGATAGCGCAACGTTATAGGGCGGCACATCCGATCTGATGTTTTGCCCTCTAAAACTATAGGTGGAGTAAGGTGCTTACCGCCCGTTTTTTCCAATCTCTTGCGCCAATTTCTAAAATTCGAGAATTTCGGCGTTTGATTCCAGTTTGAGGCGAATGCGGCGCCATGCTAGGAACAGCCCGCCGCAGGCTGGCGCGCGCGGGTGTAGTTCAATGGTAGAACGGCAGCTTCCCAAGCTGCATACGTGGGTTCGATTCCCATCACCCGCTCCAGCCGGCGATGACGTTATCGGGGCTGCTCCCCGATCTCCGCTATTGACCCAAAGGGAAAGGCCGCCGCCGCCGGGGCGCGGCCGTTCAGCGTCTCGGTATCGTGTCCGGTGGGAGACTGCTGCGACAATTGCGCCATTCCGGATAAGCAGGTGCAGCGGCAGTTGACGCGCTTGTTTGTTTTCGCACCATAGCCTGAGCATGACGCCTTGCTGCCGGGTCTTTTGTGACACCGGGCCGGCTTATCTGGGAACCGGTATGAGTGGTTCGGGCAGTTACCAGTTTGCGCCGGAGGAGCGCCCGGCCTTTCCCGGCTCGCCCTTTGCCCCTTCGCATCCGATCAAGCGCCGTCTGGCCTATGCCGCGATCGGCATTGTGACGGGCATCGGCTCGACCTTCGGCAATGCGCTGATAAATGTGAATGTCCCCAGCCTGTCAGGCCCGCTGGGGCTCTATGTGGCTGAGGCGAGCTGGCTTCCGGCCATCTATGTCGCGATGAATGCGACCGCCAACCTTACCCTGGTCAAGGCGCGCACCCAGTTCGGCATTCCCGCCGTGACCCATACCTTGCTGATCGTCTATGCGCTGGTGGGATTGCTGCAGTTTCCATTTCCCGGCTTTGCCACGGCAGTTGCCGTGCGGGCGGTGTGCGGTATCACGGCGGCGGGCCTGACCACCCTGACCATCTATTACATGATGCAGGCTTTCCCCGCGAAGCTGCGGCCGCTGGCGCTGGTGGCGGGTATCGGCCTGCCGCAACTGGGCACACCGCTGGCGCGGCTGGTGCCGGTTGACGTGCTGGCGATGAATGGCTGGCACGGGCTGCACCTGATCGAGCCGGCGCTCGCCATTGTCATCCTGGTCCTGATCACTCTGTTGCCGCTGCCCCCCAGCGAGCGCAGCAAGGTGTTCGAGCCGCTGGATTTCGTCACCATCGCACTCGCCATCCCGGCGATGCTGCTGCTCTGCGGCGTGCTGGGCCTTGGCCGGATCCTGTGGTGGGCCGATACCCCGTGGCTGGGCTGGATGCTGGCGGCCGCGATTCCATTTTTCGCCGCCGCCATCCTGATCGAGGTCAACCGGCGCCGGCCCTTGCTGCAGATCGGCTGGATGGGCAGCGGCGATATCCTGCGTTTCGCCGCGGTGGCGCTGCTGGTGCGGCTGGCGCTGGCCGAGCAGACCTATGGTTCGGTGGGCCTTCTGACCTCCGGCGGTCTCAACAATGACCAGCTGCATGTCCTGTTCGGCTTTGTTGCGCTGGCAATGGTGCTGGGGATTGTCGCCGCGGCTGTCAGCATGCGCGAGCCCCGGTTGCGCTGGCAGGTGCTGGTCGCCGCGCTCATCATCGCCGCCGGGGCCTTTCTCGACAGCGGCGCGACCAATGTCACCCGCCCGCCCCAGCTCTATCTCAGCCAGGCGCTGATCGGCTTCGGCACCACGCTCTTTATAGGACCGGCGCTGGTGTTCGGTTTCCTGCGCATGTTCGTCAAGGGTTCGGGTCATCTGGTCAGCTTCGTGGTGCTGTTCAGCACGACCCAGAATGTCGGCGGCCTGGCGGGCTCCGCGCTGCTGGGCACATACCAGGTGATTCAGACCCGCGCGCATGCCGCGGCCCTGTCCGAACATCTCGCCGCCGCCGATCCACAGGTCGCCCAGCGCCTGCAGTCCGGCGCGGCACTTTTGCAGCAGCGCCTGATGGTGGAAGCCAATATCCTCGCCTATAACGATGTCTTCCGGCTGGTGGCGATGCTGGCGCTAATGACCGCGGCCTATGTCTTCTATCTCATCATCCGCGCCGCCAGACGGGCGCGGCGCGAAGCCCTGGCAGGAGCGTTGGCATGACCGCCGCAGACCCATCCCAAGAACACGCCTCCGCCTGGAGTCCGCCGGTGCACAGGCTGCGGATCCTGGTGATCATCGCGCTGCTGGCGCTGGCGGCCATGCTGGCCGTGCTTTACGCCTGGAGCCTGTGGCCCTTCGGCGGCGGCGCCCAGGTCACCGACAATGCCTATGTCCATGGCCGCACCACCGTGATCGCACCCCAGGTCAGCGGCTATGTCGTGGCGGTGCCGGTGAGCGACTATGCCCAGGTCCAGGCCGGCCAGGTGCTGGCGCGCATCGACGACAGCACCTATCGCGCCCGGGTCTCGCAGGCGCGCGCCAGCCTGGCGGCGTCGCAAGCCACCCTGGCCAACAACCGGCAGTCCCGCGCCTCCGGCGATGCCTCGCTGTCCGGCCAGCAGGCGGGCCTGATCCGGGCCCGCGCCGACATGGCGCGCGTCACCGAACTGGTCAAGGACGGCTCGGTCTCCAAGCGCGAAGAGGACCAGACAAGGGCGTCGCTGATCCAGGCCCAGGCGGCGGCCGAAGTGGCGCGGCAGAATATCCGCACCGTCGATGTCGGGCGCGGCGGGCTGGAGGCGCAGGTGGCCGCAGCACAGGCGCAACTGGAAGCGGCGCAGATCGATCTTTCCCATACCATAATCCGCGCCCCCGAAGCCGGGCAGCTGGGCGAGATCGGGGTGCGGCTGGGCCAGTATGTCACCAACGGCACCCAACTGATGTCACTGGTGCCGCCCGAACGCTGGATCATTGCCAATTACAAAGAGGCGCAGACCGCCCATGTCGCGGTGGGCCAGTCCGTAACCTTCCGGGTGGATGCCCTGGATGGCGCGCGCTTTACCGGCCATGTCCAGCAATTGTCGCCGGCGGCGGGGTCGGAGTTCGCGCTGCTCAAGCCCGACAATGCCACGGGAAATTTCGTCAAGGTGCCGCAGCGCATCGGCGTGCGCATCAGCGTCGATCCGGACCAGCCGATGGCGGCGCGCCTGCGGCCCGGCATGTCGGTCGTCACCCAGGTCGATACCAGCGGCGGGCCATGAAACGGTTTGGTGTCATGGCGGGTCTGCTTTTGCTCGCGGCCTGCGCGGGTCCGAAGGCCGATGTGCCGCCGCAGGCCGCCGTCACGCCGCCGCCGGCATGGCGCGGCACTGCCGCATCGGATGGCGTCGTTGCGGCGGGCTGGTGGCAGGCCTTCGGCGATCCCGTGCTGACGCGGATGGTCGAGACGGCGCTGGCCGACAATGACGATATCGCCATCGCCGCCGGCCGCGTCGCCGAGGCGCGGGCGCAGTTCCGCCTTGCCCATGCCCAGAGCCTGCCCAGCATCGGGGCTGTGGCCGAAGGCGGGCGCGACCGCGAGATCAATCCCGGCTTCGGTGTTCCTGAAACACAGAATGCGGGCGAAGGTGAAATCCAGATTTCCTATGACCTGGATCTGTTCGGGCGCCTGGCCGACAGCGACAAGGCCGCCCGCGCCGTATTGCTGGCAAGCGAGGCGGCGCGGGACAATGTCCGGCTCGCCGTGGCGGCCTCCGCCGCCGGCGGATACATCACCCTGCGCGGGCTGGACGCGCGCCTGCTCGTGCTGCGCGATACCTTGGCGGCGCGCGGCGAGGAACTGCGGGTGGCGCGGCGCCGTGCCCAGGTGGGCTATTCCAGCCAGCTTGATCTGGCCCAGGCCGAGGCCGCCTATCATGCCACCGCCCAATTGATCCCGGCCACAGAGCTGGCGATCGCCAGGCAGGAAGATGGCCTGAGCCTGCTGCTGGGTGAAAGCCCCCGCGCCATCGCGCGTGGCATGGACTTCGATGTCCTTGCGGCGCCGGCCGTGCCGGTGGCATTGCCTTCGTCGCTGCTGCGGCGTCGTCCCGACATTGCGGCGGCCGAGCAGCAACTTGCCGTCGCCGATCATACGCTGGATGCGGCGCGTGATGCCTTCATGCCCGATGTGCGGCTGGCTGCCGCCGGCGGCCTGGTCGGCTCAACACTGGTGTCCGGCAGTCCCTTGGCGATCTGGTCGCTGGGCGGCAGCATCCTGGCGCCGCTGTTCACTGCCGGGCGGCTGGAAGCGCAGCAGGATGCCGCGACGGCGCGGCGCGACCAGGCGGCATTCGCCTATCGCAAGACGGTTCTCTCCGCTTTCCGCGAGGTGGAGGATACGCTGGTGGCCGTGCAACGTGATGGCGAGCAGGAACAGGCGCTCGCCGCGCAACGGGACGCGCTGGCGCATGCGTTGCGCCTCGCCGCCAATCGCTACCGTGCCGGCTATTCCCCCTATCTCGACCAGCTCGATGCCCAGCGCGGCCTGTTGTCGGCACGACTGTCCCTCGTGCAGGCCCGCACCGACCGTCTCAATGCGCTTGTTCTACTCTATCAAAGCCTGGGGGGCGGCTGGACGCCCGAACAGGAGACGCAGGATACAAGGCAATCCGCCAGATAGGCTTGCCCGGGCTGTAGCACAGAAAGCCCGCCGGCATTTTCGCATTGTATCGCGCGTGGCCGGAACCTAGGGTTCACTGCAAACAGGGCAGATGGGTTCCAGCATGACCGCATCCGATGGCATCGATAGCGCGAATTCTTTCGTCCGCTCGATCTTGCGGCGGGCGCTTGCGCTGGTCTGTCTTGCCGGTGCTTTCGCGCTGCTGTTCTGCGCCCCGGTCCAGGCGCGGCCGCGCGATGAGGCGATGGCCGGCGCCTATCATTGTGCGGCGATCTCCGATTCCCGGCGCTGGCTCGATTGCTATTACGGGGCAGCGCAGCCTGTGCGCGGCGCCCTGGGCCTGAAGCCCGCACCGGCAGCGCAGACCGGCCTAGTTTCGGCGCCCGCGACGGGCGCGCCCGCATCGCCGGGCGATATCGGGGTGCGGAACGCCGTCATGAGCGCGGCCGCGGGCTGCGGCGCCCAGCCGGACGAACGCGGATGGCTGAACTGTTATTATGCGGCCGCCCAGCCGATGCGGGCGACGCTGCATCTGTCACCCGCGCCGCAGGCGGCAGCGATGCCGCAACCGATGCCACCGGGGCCGATCAGTGCCGGCAAGCCTGTGCCGGGGCCTGGGGATGGGGTGCCTTTCCTGTCGCGGATGGTGGCCTACAGTTTCGACAAATACGGGTTCTTTACCGTGACGCTGGCCAATGGACAGGTGTGGCGCCAGGTGGACGGCGACACCGGCTATGCCCATTGGCGCAAGCCGGCGGCGACCTACATGGCGCACGTCACCTCAGGTTTCCTGACAAGCATCAATTTCGCGGTCAAGGGATTGCCTGGACTCTACAAGGTCCGGCGCATCTCCTAGGTCGGTTTCGCGCTGGGCGCGCGGCGTTGTGCACTGCGATGATGTGCGTCCAGCCGGTAAATTCCGCGAAATTGGTTTGTAAAGGTTATGGAAAGGGCGCTGCGCGCCCAGCGCGTCGTCCGGCGCGAGGCGGAACGCACACCGCGCATATAACGCTGAATTTGCAGGCCTAAAACGCGATAATCCGGGCCCGGACAAATCTTCCGCTCTGCAACAACCGCTTCCTTCGCGCGGCTTCACCGCAGCGGGGCATGTTGACAACAGTGTTGCTTCCAAGAAATCCTTTTCGCGGAGCCAGCCCGCTTTGAAGGTTGGACCGCAAGACTGAGGGAAGCCAAAAAACGGAACGCGGTGTGTGCGCAGCTTTGCGCGCGTGCCTTGCGTGATCCAATAAAATCAAAAGGGGGAAGTCATGAAATTCTCACGCACCGCGTTGTTCCATGGCGTTTCACGCGCCGCACTCGTCACATCGCTGCTTTTGATCGCGCAGGCCGCCAATGCGCAACCGACGGAGCAAAGCGTGGAATCGGTGACCGTTACCGGCACCAATATCCGCGGCGCCGCGCCGGTCGGCAGCCATGTCGCCACGGTCGGGCAGCAGGAAATCGAGGCGCTGGCGCCCGTCAGCGTGTCAGGCGTGCTGGCATCCTTCCCCCAGCTCAGCAACTCCGGCACCGCGCCGCAGGGCGAAAACTCCTACACCTTCTACTCGCCCAACATTCACAATCTGGCGGCCTCGGCGTCCAACTCGACCCTGGTCGTGGTGGATGGCATGCGCATCCCCGGCGGCGGCTCGCAATGGGCGGAATCCGATCCCAACATCATTCCCGTCGTCGCCCTGCAGCGCGTCGAAGTGCTGGCGGACGGTGCGTCCTCGGTCTACGGCTCCGACGCCGTGGCCGGCGTGGTGAACTTCATAACCCGCAAGAGCTTTGACGGCATCCAGTTCGACGCCCAGGCCGGTTTCTCCAAGGGCATGCAGACCGACAATCTGGACGCCCTGTGGGGCACCCATTGGGACAGCGGCAATGTCTATGTCGCGGCATCCTGGACCTATGGTTCGGAACTGGCGGCGGCTGATCGTCCCCAGTACAGCCGCGGTGACTATACCTCGCTCGGCGGCAACAACCAGAATTCGGCAAGCTGCTCGCCGGCTTCGATCCATCCCACCTTGCCCACCGCCGGCGCCGGCGGCGCCTACTGGTATGCGGGTCCCACCGGTGCAGGCTTTGCCAACACCCAGGCGGCGCGCCCCTGCAACCTGTCGATCTATGGCGACCTGATTCCCCAGGTCCAGCGCACCAACATCATGATGAAGGTGACGCAGGACTTCTTCAGCGGCCGCCTGACCGTGTCGGATACCATGGTCTATAACGACCTGCATACCTTCCAGACAACCGGGCCCGGCACGATCAGCAACGTGAGTGTCTATGGCCCGACGTCGGGCAAGGCCGGTCAGGTCAATCCCTTCTATCAGGCCCCGACCGGCGCACCGCTCACCAACACCGAGCAGGTATCGTGGGTGAATCTGCTGACGCCGCTGCCGTCGACGCGCACCACCGAAGACGTGTTCTACAACCGCTTCAATGCGAGCTACAACATCAACGACAACTGGCATGTCGACCTGGATTGGGTGCTGGGCCAGAACAATTATGTCAGCGGCACCTATGACGGGTTCTGCGCGTCCTGCGCCTATCTGGCGCTGAACGGCACGGGGCTGGCCGGCGGCTCGCTGACCGGCACCGACGTTTCAGGGCGCAACGTCATCGCGCTGAATACGCCGCTCACCGCCGCCAATGCGCTGGATGTCTGGAATGCGCCGGGCACAGCCAACCAGACCTCGGTCCAGGTCCTGCATTCGCTGAGCTCGATCCAGACCCTGACCCCGATCTACAACTCAACCAACCAGGCGCGCGCCTCGATCAACGGTACGCTGTTCTCGATGCCGGCCGGCGATGTGAAGGTGGCGCTGGGCGGCGAAATCTATGTCCAGCACATCCAGAAGGACCAGGTCGGCACCATCGCGACCGGCCCGTCCTCTTCGGGCGGCAGCGTGCAGCGCTACCGGTATGAGCGCACCACCAAGTCGGGCTTCGTCGAAGTGCAGATGCCGCTGGTCTCGCCGGAAATGAACATCCCGCTGGTCCACAAGCTGGCGATCGACGTCTCCGGCCGCATGGACCAGTTCAGCGATGTCGGCTCGGTGGCGGTTCCCAAATACGCGATCGACTGGGATGTGACCGATGATTTCAAGATTCGCGGCAACTATTCCCAGTCCTTCGTGGCCCCGCCGCTGCTGTCGCTGGGTGATCCCAACTATGGCTACACCTATCAGGGTGGCGCTTCGACCGGCGGCCAGATCGACAATATCCCCGCCGCGAACTTCCCGGGCATTCAGAACATCCCGGGCGCGGTCTGCACCGTCAACGGCGCGGCTTCGACCACGCCGGCCTCAACCGGATGCCCCTTCATCACGCTGGGCAACAATGCCGGCACCGGCGGCACGGGCGGCAACCAGGGCCTGGAGCGCCAATATGGCGGCCTGTTCGTCAACGTGAAGCCGGAAACCGGCTTCTCGTGGTCGACGGGTTTTGACTACAATCCCAGCTGGCTGGAAGGCTTCCACACCTCCGTCACCCTGTTCAACAACACCTTCAAGGGTGCGGTGAATGCGGCGCATATCCAGCAGACGGCGAACGTGCCCTCGCTGTTCAAGTTCTTCCAGGTCTGCAACAATGGCGGGGGCTGCAGCGCGGCCCAGGTCAATACCTTCACCAACACCGCCAATGGCGCCATCACCGGCGCGCTGCCGTCAGGGAGCATCTACTATCTGTGGGCGCATGACGAAACCAACTTCCTCTATCTGCGCATCCAGGGCATCGACTTCGACGCCAGCTATGACTTCGATCTGGGCGATTACGGCACCGTCCATGTCGGTGACTATCTGACCCTCTTCACCCAGTTCAAGGAGGGTTATGACGGCGCCAATTATTTCAGCATCAAGGGCACGTCGGGCTTCAACGGCACCTTCTCGTCGCTGGAATACAATACCCGCTTCAACCTGGGCTGGACGGTCGGTCCGTTCTCGGTCGACACCTTCGTCAACTACATGCCCGGTTATCACAACTGGAACTCGACCTCGGTAACCCCGCTGAACGCCAACGCGCTTGGCGTGCCGACGGCGGGCGACAAGGTCGGCTCCTGGACCACGCTGGACCTCAACGTCGCCTACAATTTCACGGATGGCTGGTTCGGCGGCGACCAGGTCTATGTCCATGTCAACAACCTGTTCGACAAGGATCCGCCCTTCATCAACACCACGGCGAATGGTGCGGGCGCCAGCTCGGGCGCGGCCTTCGGCTTCAACGCCTTCAACGCCAGCCCGATCGGCCGCACGGTCGGCATCGGCATGCGGGCCAAGTTCTGATCCAGCTTTCAAGCCCGTCCGGATTTCCGGGCGGGCTTTTTCCTTTCAGCAAATTCGGGGTTTCCATGGATATCAAGAAGCGCGATTTTCTCTTGGCCGGCGCGGCGATCGGCGCCGGCCTGGCCGCCACCCAGGCGCTGGCCCAGCCTGCCAAGCGCAAGCAGGCCTCGTCGGTGGACGTGAACTACAAGCCGCGCCGGCTGAACAAATGCATCGAGCTGTGGGAAGATGGCCAGCCCATCTATTACACCGGCTGGGGCGTGGCCACGGGCGTTGACGCCTACCAGCAGGGCATCAAGATGTCCAAGACCTGGGCCGACGCCATCAATGTCGAGATGGAGCACGGCCTGTACGACCTGAAAGACCTGCGCGAATTCATGCGCGGCCTGCGCGATGGCGGCCCCACGCCGTCAGGCCACCGTCTCCCCACCGTGTTCGTGACCCCGCCCGTGATCGGTCTGGACGAAGCCTATGCCCGCGCCAACACCTGGATGCTGGAACAGATCCTGTGCACGGGTGTCCAGGGCATTCACATCTGTCACGCGCGCGACGCCAAGGCGATCGAGACCTATGCCCATATGGGCTGCCGCTACCCGTTCCGGGATTTCCCCAACACGCCACCGGTCAAGATGCAGGGCCTGCGCGGCAACAGCGCCAGTTATGCCGCCGATATCTGGGGTGTCTCGGGCGGCACCTATCAGCACATCGCCGACCTGTGGCCGCTCAATCCGCGCGGCGAGGTCATCTTCGGCGTCAAGATCGAGGACACCTATGCCGACCAGCAAGTGGAGAAGACGCTGGCCATTCCGGGCATCGCCTTTGCCGAATGGGGGCCGGGCGACCACAATCTGTGGCTCAACGGCTATCACGGCGTTGAGGATGGCGGGGAATCCGGCCATCCGGTGCTGCGCGATGCCGCCGGCAAGGTGACCAGCGACGTCTCCGCCCTGCCCAACATGGAGGCGGTGCGCCAGCGGACGCTGGCGGCCTGCAAGAAGAACAAGGTGATGTTCCTCAATGCCGCGGAGACGGAAGAGGGCCACAACCATGTCGTCCAGCAGATCAAGGACGGCACCATGGTGGTCGCCACCGGGCGCGGCGGTGAAAAGGTGGCGCAGATCGGCCGCGAATACACCAAGCGGAAAATGCCGGTGTGACAAAAAATAAGGGCGGTGCCGGGCGGCGCCGCCTTTTTTGTTGCAGCGCGATGGGCCTAGAGTTCGCGCCTCGAATTACAAAAACAGGGAAGACAGCAATGGACATCAAGAAACGCGATTTTCTCAGCCTTGCCGCCGGGATCGGCGCCGCGGCGGGTCTTGCCGGTCCGGCCGGCGCCCAGCCGCGCGGTCGTCGACTGGATGGCCCGGTCGAGGTCAACCAGCGCGAGTTTGTCAGCAAGAATGTCCAGCCCTCGACGGTGGACTGGAACTACAAGCCGCGCCGCATCAACAAGGCGATCGAGCTGTGGGAAGACGGCCAGCCGATCTATTATAATGGCTGGGGCGTCGGCCCGGGTGTCGATCCCTATACCCAGGGCGTGAAGATGGCCCGCACCTGGTACGACGCCATCAATGTGGAGATGGAACATTTCCCGGTGGACTGCACCGCGCTGCGCGAGTTCATGCGCGGTCTGGTTGACGGCGGCCCGACGCGTTCGGGCCATCGCACGCCGGCGGTATTCGTCGAGACCGGCATCATCGGCCTGGATGAGCCCTATGCCCGCGCCAACACCTGGTTGATCGAACAGCTTCTGGATTGCGGCATTCACGGCATCCACCAGTGCCATGCCCGCGACGCCAAGGCGGTGCAGGTCACCATGCAGATGGGCTGCCGCTATCCCTTCCTGGATCGCCCAGGCGTGCCCAACCTGCCGATGCGCGGCCTGCGCGGCTCCGGTCCCAGCTGGGCGTCACAGGTCTGGGGCGTCAACCTCAACAAGTATCTTCATGTCGCCGACCTGTGGCCGCTCAATCCCAAGGGCGAGCTGATCTTCGGCGTGAAGATCGAGGACACCTATTGCGACCAGCAGGCGGACAAGATCATCGCGCTGCCGGGCATGTCGATGGCCGAATGGGGCCCCGGCGACCACTCCTATTGGGTGTACGGTCTGGAAGTCTTCCCGGAGGATGGCTCGCGTCCCAAGGATGTGGTCATCGACCGGCCGGAGATGCGCAAGATTCGCCAGAACGTCCTGGACCTGTGCAAGAAGAACAAGGTCATGTTCCTCAACGCGGCCAATACCGAAAAAACCTCGTCGGACTACATCATCACCCAGATCAAGGACGGCGCCATGGTGCTGGAATGCGGCGAAGACGCCGCCATCGAGGGCCGCGAATACACCAAGCGCAAAATGCCGGTCTGATACGGACCGTGACATGCCATGGGGCGGCGACCGGAACCGGGCGCCGCCCACATCACAAAATAAGGGGAGATACCAGGTGAAGAAAATTCTTGTGACCATGCTGCTGGGCTGCACGGCCTTGGCCGCCGTGCCCGCAACCGCACAGGTGAAGCAGACCCGCGAGCAGATCATATTCTATACCAGCGACTGGAAGGGCGATCGTTTCCCCGATGGGCGTCCCAAGGTCTCCGCCGATCTTTTGAAGCGCGCCGCCGATTGCACCATCGAGGATGTCTGGGGCTTCCTGCGGCAGAAGGGTTATCGCAACCAGTATGAAGGCGGCTGGATGATGCTGCACAATGACCGGCCTTTCGCCGGCCGCGCGCTCACCGTGCAGTACATGCCCGAACGCCCGGACATGAACGCCGCCATCACCGCCGAGGGCAAGGCCGAGGGGCGCGTCAGCGGCCACAATAGCTGGCCGATCGCCGAGCTGCAGGAAGGCGATGTGTACATCGCCGACGGCTATGGCAAGCAGGTCGAAGGTACCCTGATCGGCTCCAACCTGGGCAACGGCATCTACGGCAAGTCGCATACCGGCTTTGTCTTTGACGCCGCCATTCGCGACCAGGAGGAAAACAAGGAGATCAAGGGCTTCAACGGCTTCTATCGCAGCATCGATCCGTCCGCGATCCGCGACATGGAAATGACAGCGATCAACGCCCCGATCCGCATCGGCCGCGCCACCGTGCTGCCGGGCGATGTCGTGCTGGCCAAGGAAGACGGTGTGTTGATCATTCCCGCGGTGTTGGCGGAAGACGCCATTTCCACTGCCGAGTTCATCGGCCTGACCGACGACTATAATTTCCAGCTCAACCTGGCCAACAAGAATGGCGGCGCGGTGGAAGGTGGCTGGGACGAAAAGAAGTTCGCCGGCTTCAAGGAATACATCGCAAAGAATCCCAAGAAGGTCCGGATGTCGAAGGAAGAGTTCGACAAGATGTACAGCCAGTTCTACGACCGCACGATGCATCCCCGTTCGGGCCAAGGCGGGCTTTGAAGAGCAGGCGCTGACAGACTGACAAAAGGCCGCGCGATCCGCGCGGCCTTTTTTGTGTCCTCAGTCAGGCGTCGCGCGCATCCATGGACACAGATGCGGCGGGCAGGGTGATGGTAATCATCAGTCCGCCTGTCGGCCGGTTCTGTGCGGAAATCGTGCCGCGGGTTGCAATGATGGCGCGCTTGGCGATGGACAGGCCAAGGCCGACGCCATGTTCGTCGGTGACGGAGCGCTTGGCAAAAGGGTCGAAGAAGGACGGCAGGAACTGCTCCGGCACGCCCGGTCCGCTGTCGGTCACCGTCACGGCGAATTCCTGGTCACCATGCTCGGTCAGGGACAATTCGACCTGCTGGCCGCGGCGTGAAAAGCGTATGGCGTTGCGCAGGACATTCTCGATCGCCCGGTGCACCAGCTTGCCGCTGCCCGCCACGATCCATTCGCGCTTGTCATGCGCCGGATCGATCTGCCAGACGACGGCCACATCCCTGGGACCGGCTTCGAAGGTGGCATCCTCCAGCATGCCGCGCAGGATGGCGCCCAGGTCGAAATATTCGCTGTTGGCATGGGTTCCGCTTTCCAGCCTTGTCAGCATGAGCAGTTCCCCCACCAGATCGTCGAGATAGCTTGCCTCCCGGCTGATGCGGCACAGCGAGGCTTCCAGCTTGTCGGGCGCTTGCCGGGCCAGGCCTATGGCCAGCTGAAGGCGCGTCAGGGGCGTGCGCAGTTCGTGCGAGACATCCGATATCAGCTTGTCGCGCGAAGCGACCAGTTCCTGTAGCCGTTCGGCCAGCTTGTCGAAGCCGCGCGACAATTCTCCCAGCTCATCCTTGCGGTGCCGCATGGCCGGCCCCAGGCGCGCCGAGAAATCCGCATTCGCCAGCCGGGTAAACCCCTTGGAGATATGCTGGATGGGATTGGTCAGGTTCCAGGCCAGGAGCCCACTGAAGATGAGCCCGCCCAGCATGGCGAGCATCATGATCTCCGGTGGAATGTCGAACGGGCCGCGCCCATAGCCCAGGTGGCGCCGCACTTCATAGGTGACGAGATATTGCCGGCCCTGGGGATCATGCGCCCGCACGGAAACCGCGCCGCTGTTGATGTCGCTGCGGACCTTGCTGTCCTTGCCCCAGGGCTGGACCACCAGGCGGCCCCGGTCATCCAGCGGCCAGTCGGCGAGCATGGTGTTGATGCCCTGCGCGCCGCTCTGCTGGATGATCTCGCTTGCCGCCGCCAGCGATATCTTTGCCAGCGCTCTTGTGGTCTCGCTGGGCAGGGGGTGCAGGACATTGAACAGCAGCCACAGGCCATCGACGATCAGGATGAAGGTAACGCCGAAGCCCAGATAGATCTTCCAGAACAGGACCCGCTTCATGGGCGCAGCTTCAGCCGATACCCGATCCCGCGGACCGTCTCGATTTCCATATGGTCCGACGTGGCGGCCGCCAGCTTGCGGCGCAGGTGCCCGGCATGGACGTCGATGCTGCGGTCATACTGCTCGCGCCGCCGCCCCAGCACGATCATGGAGAGGTCATCCTTGTTCACCACCACCTTTTCCGCCCGCATCAGGGTGGCCAGCATGTTGAATTCGGTGGCGGTCAGTTCGAACGGCACGCCGCTCCAGCTGACTTCCCGGTGCAGGATGCTGAGCGTCAGCTCGCCGGTGGCCAGGTGGTCCGCCTTGGCCTGGTCGTTCCTGGGCTCGCGCCGCAGCCGCGCCCGCAGCCGCGCCAGGAGCTCGCGCGGATAATAGGGCTTTGCCAGGTAATCGTCGGCGCCCATTTCCAGCCCGATGACCCGGTCCACATCGTCGCCGCGCGCCGTCAGCATGATCACCGGAACGCTGCTGGTATTGCGGATGCGCCGCAGGACTTCCAGCCCGTTCATGTCCGGAAGCATCACGTCGAGAATGACGGCGTCGAAGCTGCCGTTGGAAATGGCGACCTCTCCCTCATGGGCGTTCAGGGCGGAGGTGATGCGGAAGCCTTCGCTGGTCAGATACTCGGTGAGCATTTCGCTCACCTTGTCATCGTCATCGATCAGCAGGATATGATTCATTCTGGCCGCCCCTTGCCGATTATTGTTTTCGTCAGCTTATCCGCTTTTCTTCAGCTTAGTCGCTGCGGCCGCCTTGTCATAATATTTACAATAGCTTTGCGCTTGCTTCCCCGGACGTTTCGAGAGGAGCGGTTTTTTGTATCGCCGCTTGTCTGAAGCGATTGCGGCGTTGCGCGGGGCCCGCCGCCGTATTTCGCTGTGCCAATGGCAACCTGCGCAGGCGGCCCGTGCCGCATGCCGCAGTTGCTAAGTGATCCGACGGTTTGTTCGCAACAGCGAAGGCCGGAAAAAGCGATCACAGGGGGGCGCAAAACAACGATTGCCGGAACTTGGAAAAATGGAGGGCGCATACCGCCATCCATCTGCGGATCTGGTGGCGGCCTCCCCCGTCGTCACCAGGTCCGCTACCCCGGCGAGCCATGCCGACATCCACTCAGAAAATAAAAACAACAGCGAGGGAACAATGAAGGCCAACTGGATAATTCCGCTTCTGGTACTTTGCGTCGGCGCGGCGCGGGCGGAGATCGCGGTGTCGGCGAATGACGGCAAGCAGCTGCGGCCGGGCGACAGCGTCACCGGCACCACGCCCGACAGTGTTTCGGTGCTGGACTTCGGCGGCGGCCGCGCGAAGGTCATCGGCGATATTGCCATGCCCGCGGCCATGATCGGGCCGCCCACCTCCGTCGCCCTCTCCAGAAGCGGTGCCTTCGCACTCGTCACATCCTGCCAGGTCATGGCGGGCGACACGCTGGTTCCCGCCGACACTTTGTCGGTGATCGATCTGTCGAGGCCGTCCCACCCCCGGGTGATCCAGACGCTTCACGCCGGCATGGGGGCCAGCGGCGTCTCGATCAGCCCGGACGGCAAGCTCGCGCTGGTGGCCAATACCAGGGGCGACTCGATCAGTGCATTTTCCATTTCCGGAAAGACCCTGACCGCCCTCGGAGACGTCAAGCTGGAAGCGGGCGCCAATCCCACCGATGTCACCTTCAGTCCCGATGGCAAGACCGCCATCGCGGTGGCGCAACGCATCTCCAGCCTGGTCGTGCTGTCGGTGAACGGCACGCAGGTTGCGGCCACTGGCAAGGCATTCTCGCCGGGCCGCACCCCCTATGGGGCTGTCGTCACCCATGACAGCAAGTACGTCATCAACACCAATCTGGGCGGGGCCACGCCGCCCGCGGGTGTCACGCCCGAGCGCGGCATGGTGCGCGAAGGCACCATCTCCATGTCTGAAATCGCATCGGGAACGGTGACGGCCTCGGTGGTGGTCGGTCCCACGCCCGAGCATGTCGCCTTGTCCGCCGACGGCAAGTATGTGGCGGTGGTGGTGGCCAATCGCAGTGCCGCCGTGCGCTCCGACCCCAAGTTCGCCAGCGTCCTGGGCCTGCTGGAAATCTATGCCGTGGGCGAGGGGACGCTGACCCCGGTGGCGCGGGCCGATACCGGACACTGGTGCCAGGGCGCGGTCTTCAGCAAGGATGGTGGCACCATCCTTCTGCAATGCGCGGCGGAGCGCGAGATCGAAGTCTATCGCTTCGACGGCAAAAGCCTGACGCGGGATGGCGCCACCATCGCACTGGTTTCCCGCCCCGGCGCGATTGCGACGGCGTCCAGCCGCTAGGAACGCTGACGCACTGCAACATGATACGCGTCTGTCGCAAATCTGCTCAAAACTTTTGCAGCGGAACCGCGCGCTTTCGATAACTTGTCAACCCAATCCGTCCTGACTACAACTTCGCCCGGATCGCCATTGATACGCGATCGAAACAAGGGAAAACGCCATGAAGGCCAAATATTATCTCGCCACTGTCGCCGTCCTGGCGCTTGTCGGGCCTGCCTCCGCCCAGTTCCTGGGCAAGGAAGAAAATGCCGTCACGATGCCGAAGATGCCGGGCGTCTATCTCGCACCCAAGCCCATCGCGCTGACGCCCTATACCGCGCCGAACCGTCCGCACTGGAAGATTTCCGACGTGCTGGCGATGCACAAGGGCGAGGCCGATTTCGTGCAGCCCATCGTGCGCAACAAGGATCAGGAAGCCGACTACATCTCGATGGCGCCCGGCGCCAAGACCAAGATGAAGATGTGGCCCGATGACCGCATCATCTTCATCGTCCGCGATGGCGCCCTCAAGGTGTCGATCGACGGCTATGAGCCCTTCACCGCCACCAAGGGCTTCATGGTGAACGTACCCTTCCGCCACATGTACACGCTGGAAAGCACCGGAACGGTTCCGGCGCTGCGCTTTGAAGTGCGCCAGGTCGGCTCGGTTCCGGTCTATCCGGCCACCGAGACCCCCGATCCGGTCAAGGGCATGAGCTATGTCAAGGTGATCGAGCAGCCCGGTCCGTCCAAGGAGAAGGACAGCAACCCGATCTATGTGGACTACAACAAGGAATTCCTGGGCACTGACAAGGCCTATGGCGGCAAGTTCGTGTGGGACGACCATTTCACCTCGAACATCCTGCGCGGCAAGGCCCAGAAGGTCGTGCCGCCGGATACCGACAAGGGCCATTTCCACATCGGCTGGACGGAATTCTGGATGGTGATGGAAGGCTCGATCGGCATCAAGATCGAGGGCGTTCCGTATTTCAACACCGAGCCGGGCGACATCATCACCGCCGCCCAGGGCCGCTGGCATCGTGCCGGCAACGATCCGAGCGCGCCGTGGTCGACGCGCGTCCCGATCAACCCGCGCCCGCCGATTCTGCACAACTTCGAAGCGCCGGCCGGCGACTGACCGGTCTTTGAAGATAGTGTCAGCCTGAACACCGCCCCGCGCTTTTCGAGCGCGGGGCGGTTCTTTTTTGGGTCGGAACTTCGCCGCATAAATGCTGCGGCGCAGCAAAATTGTCAGGGCGCTGAAAGTCTGATTATTTGTCCGCTGCGCGCTGTATACCGGCGCCGGGGAGTTCGCCGCGCTGGGCGGCCAAAAACAAAAGAGTTGTCGATGAAAGCCGTGCGCTTTGCCGTTCTTGCCAGTGCCTTTGTCAGTGCCATCGCGATGCCCGCCTTTGCCGCGGATGCTCCGACTTTGGACAAGACGTTCCATGACACAGTGATGCCGTTCGCCGGCAAATACTGCGCCGGCTGCCACAGCGGCGCCATGCCCACGGCGCAGTTCGACATCAAGTCCTATGACACCCTCGACAAGGTGAAGACCGATTTCCCGCGCTGGTCGCTGGTGGGCGAACGCCTGCTGGCAAAGGAGATGCCGCCCAAGCAGATGCCGCAGCCGCCGCAGGAACTGAAGGACCAGGTCATTGCCTGGATCCAGGGCGTGCGCGACAGCGAGATCAAGCGCTATGCCGGCGATCCGGGCATCGTGCTGGCGCGGCGCCTCAGCAACGCGGAATACAATTATACCGTGCGCGACCTGACCGGCCAGGACATGCAGGTCACCCGGCAATTCCCGGTCGATCCCGCCAACCAGTCCGGCTTCGACAATTCCGGCGAGTCCCTCACCATGTCGCCGGCGCTGCTGAACAAGTATCTGCAGACCGCGCGCGTCATCGCCGACCACATGGTGCTGAAGCCCGACGGCATCGACTTCGCGCCGCACCTGATGCAGGTGGAAAGCGACCGCGACCGCTACACCATCGGCCGCATCATGGCCTTCTATGCCGCGGCGCCCACCGACACGGCCCAGTATTTCGAGGCCGCCTGGCGCTATCGCTATCGCGCCGAACTGAAGACGCCGAAGGCGACGCTGAATTCCGTGGCCGCCGACATGAAGATCAGCGCCAAATACCTGCCCATGATCTGGGGCCTCCTGCATGACAAGGGCGCCATCGGCCCGGTCGCCAGGTTGCAGGCGATGTGGAACGACCTGCCCACGCCAGACAATGCCAGGCCGATCGGCCTGTTGCAGGCCAGGACGCTGCAGATGCGCGAATTCACCACCCGCATCCGCGCCCACACCGCCATGCAGTTCTATTCGCCCAAGGTCACCGGCCTGCCGGGTCAGTCCCAGCCGCTGCATCGCTGGCGGCTTGCCCAGTATGCCTCTCATCACCGCGACAGCGATCCCGCCGACCTGCGCGCCGACAATGAACCCGCGCCCAAGCTGAACGACATCCCGAAATTCCCCAGCCTGCACCAGGACGCCTCGCCGCGCTGGGCGCTGCTGGCGGCCAATGCGCGCGCCGACGATGCCGATCTGGTCTATCCCGCCGGCCAGAAGGCGAAGTACCAGAAGTCGTTTGCCCGCTTCGCCTCGGTCTTTCCCGACACCTTTGCGGTGACGGAGCGTGGCCGCTACTGGCCCGACAATTCCGTGGACAAGGGCCGCTTCCTCAGCGCCGGCTATCACAATTCCATGGGCTATTACCGCGACGACACCGCGCTGATGCAGCTGGTCCTGGACAAGCCGCAGCAGCAGCAGCTGAACCGGCTGTGGGACGAGTTCGACTTCATTTCCGACCACACCCAGCGCACCTATACCCAGTGGTACTTCAACAATTCGGGCGTGGTGGACAATCCGAAGGATCCGGAATCCGGCAGCCCGCGCCCGGTCGGCCATGAAGTCACCGACACCGCCGTGATCATGGCGATGCGCGACAAGTACCTGGCCAAGGCCGCTGCCGATCCCGCCAACGACAAGACCGGCGCCATCGCCATCCGCACCCATTTCGCCTATGTGGACACCACGCTGCGCAGCCTGGAAAAGGAGCGCAAGGCGTCCGAACCCAGGCAGCTCGCCGCGCTGGTGCGCTTTGCCGAGCATGCCTATCGCCGCCCGCTGACGGCAGCCGAACGCGCGGACCTGCTTGCCTATTACCAGGCCCTGCGCACCAAGAACCGGCTGAGCCACGCCGACGCCATCCACGACTCGCTGGTCAGCGTGCTGATGGCGCCGGACTATCTCTATCGCTTCGACCTGTCGAAGACGGCCGTCGCGCCCGAGAAATCCCTGGCGGTCAAGGCGAGCCTCAATGCGCCCGCCAAGCCCTTCGCCGCCGAGCCGCTATCAAACTACGCCTTGGCCAGCCGTCTCAGCTATTTCCTGTGGTCCAGCATGCCCGATGCCGAGCTGCTGAAGCATGCCGCATCCGGCGACTTGAACAAGCCCGCCGTGCTGCTGGCCCAGACGCGGCGCATGCTGAAGGATCCCAAGGTGTCCGGGATGGCGACCGAGTTCACCGGCAACTGGCTGGTGTTCCGCCAGTTCGAGACCAACAACTCCATCGACCGGGCGCGCTTTCCGACCTTCAATGACGACCTGCGCGAGGCGATGTTCCAGGAGCCCATCCATTTCCTGGAAGACACCATTTCCCGCGACGGCTCGGTGCTGGACATTCTTTACGGCAACTACACTTTCGTGAACCCGCCGCTGGCCAAACATTACGGCATGCCGGATGTGCCGGGCGATACCGACCATTGGGTGCGCGTCGACCATGCCGACAAGTATGGCCGCGGCGGCATCCTGCCCATGGCCGTTTTCATGACCCAGAACTCGCCCGGCCTGCGCACCTCGCCCGTGAAGCGCGGCAACTGGGTGGTGCAGAAGGTGCTGGGCATCCGCGTGCCGCCGCCGCCGCCGGTGGTGCCCGAGCTGCCCAACGACGAAGCCAAGACCGAAAAGCCCATCCGCGAAATGCTGGCCGAGCATCACAAGAATCCGTTCTGCGCGTCGTGTCATTTGCGCTTTGACGGCTTCGGCCTGGCGTTCGAAGGCTATGGCCCAGTGGGCGATGCCCGCACCAGGGACATGGCGGGCCGGCCGGTCGATGCCAGCGCCGACTATCCCGGCGGCTTCAAGGCCGACGGCGTGCCCGGCCTGCAGGCCTTCATCAAGGAGCATCGCCAGACCCAGTTCGTGGAGAATATCAGCCGCAAGCTGCTGTCCTATGCCCTGAACCGCTCGCTGCAGATGTCGGACGAGGGACTGGTGGACCAGATGAAGACCAACCTGGCCGCCAGCGGCTATCGCTTCAGCGCCCTGGTGGAAACCATCGTGCAGAGCCCGCAATTCAGGAACCGCCGCCTGCCGGAAAAGCCGCTGATGCAGCGTGCAGACCTGCAACCCGGTGATATAAAGACCGTCGTCTCCAAGAAGGGGAACTAGCATGACCGATTTCCGCTCCCGCGCCTTCTCCCGCCGCGCCCTCCTGCGCGGCACCGGCTGCGCCATGGCGCTGCCCTGGCTGGAATCGGTTTCTGCCCTGGCCGACGAAGCCAAGCCGGGCGACTTCCCCAAGCGGTTCGGCGTGGTCTTCCTGGGCTGCGGCGTCAACGAGGATCACTGGAGCGCCACCGGCAACGGCGCCGACATGAAGCTGGGCAAGACGCTGTCCTCGCTGGAACCCATCAAGCAGAAGATCAATGTCATTGACGGCCTGCAGGTGAAGTCGCTGATGGGGCAGGGCATCCATCCCGCCCAGACCGGCAGCCTGCTGTCGGGCGAAAAGATCACCAAGGGCGCGCTGATCCATTCCGGCGTCAGCGTCGACCAGATGATCGCCGCCCAGATCGGCCAGGAGACGCCGCAATCCAGCATCGTGCTGTCCTGCGAGCAGCCTTTGACCGGCTATCACGAGACAAATTTCAGCCTGGCCTATTCGTCCTATCTGTCGTGGCAGACGCCGGATTCGCCGGTGCCGGTGGAGATCTATCCCTCGCTGGCCTGGGACAGCCTGTTCGACAATCGCGGCGCCGCGCTCAACGTCTCCATCCTCGACCGCGTCAATGACCGGGCCAAGGACTTGTCGAGCAAGATCAGCGCCACCGACCGCGGCAAGCTGGACGAGTTCATGACCAGCGTGCGCGAGATCGAGCGCCGGGTGGAAGTGGCGCGCAAGTCCAAGGACAATGCCGAGGACGGCGCCAAGGGCCGCAACATGGTGGCTGCCAAGATGGATCGCCCGGCCAGCGGCCTGCCGCAGGACCTGCGCGAGCATTCGCGCCTGATGTGCGACATCATCGCCATCGCCTTCCAGACCAACAAGACCAAGGTCGCCTCGCTGATGATCAGCCACGATCTGTCGGCGATGTATTATCCCTTCCTCAACGTGAAGGACGGGCATCATTCGGCGTCGCACAACAACAATTCCGACGATTACGAGCGCATCGCCAACTTCCATGTCAGCCAGTATGCCTATCTGGCGCAGAAGCTGGACGGCATGAAGGAAGGCAACGGCACCGTGCTGGACAATAGCTGCCTGATGTTCATGTCCAACATGTGGATCGGCCGCAAGCATGACAACTCACGTTTGCCGGTGGTTTTGGCGGGCGGGTTGGGCGGCACGCTGCAGACCGGCCGCAGCCTCAGTTATCTCGACCAGCCCGACGAGAAGCGCCGCATCTGCGGTCTCTATCTGTCGCTGATGGACCGCTATGGCGTGAAGCAGGACAAGTTCGGCGACGCCACGGCACGGCTGGAGCGCATCTGAGCGCGACCTATACCGGCGTGATCCCGGCGGCCGGCATGGCCAGCCGGCTGGGCTCCCTGGGTTACGCCAAGGAACTGCTGCCCATCACCTATGTCGCCGACACGCCGGGCGGGCCGCTGCGCCCGATGGCGGTGATCGAGGCGTCGCTGCGCCAGCTGCAGAAAGCCGGCGTCAGCCGCACACTGGTCATCATCTCAGACCGCAAGCCCGAACTGGTGCGCTATCTGGGCAGCGGCAACGATCTGGGCCTGGACATCGCCTTTGTGCACCAGAGCCGCGCCGATGGCCTGGCTGCGGCGTGCGCGCTGGCGACGCCCTGGCTGGCGGACGGCAATGCCTGCCTGCTGCTGCCCGACACCGTAGTGCGTCCCGCCGATGCGCTGAAGACCGTGCGCACCATGTTTGAATCGCAAGCCGCCGACCTGGTGCTGGGCGTCTTCCCCACCAGCCGGCCGCTGGAGTTGGGGCCGGTGCGCTTTGATGACGCCGGGCGCGTGACCAAAGTGCTGGACAAGCCCGCGGCCACCGACCTCGCCAACAGCTGGGCCATGGCGATCTGGGGTCCGCGCTTTTCCGACCTGCTGGCGAAAGCGGTGGTTGAGAATCCGTCTCAGACACTGGGCGGGCTGTTCCATCGCGCCGTGGGCGACGGTTTGAAGGTACTGGCGGCCTGGTTCCCCGAAGGCCAGTTCCATGATGTCGGCACGCCCCAGGGCCTGGCCGAAGCGCTACCGCTGTTGCGGGACGGGATCTAAAGTTTTTCCAGCATGGTGATGTAGGCCGCCTCGACATGCCGCCGCAGCCGGTCGGTGTCGAAAAGCGCCGTGGTGTCGCGGCTCTTCGCCATCCTGTCCCGCAGCGATTGCAGCAGCGCCGGATCGCGCGCCAGCTTCAGCGCCAACGCCTCGTAAGCTTGCATACTGTCCGTCACCAGCTCCGGCATCTCCATCGCCGTCAACAAGGTGGCGGCAACGCGACTGGCGAAGCTGCGGCCGGGCATGGTCACCAGCGGCACGCCGCGCCACAGCGCGTCGCTGCTGGTCATGTGGCCGTTGAAGGGCGCGGTATCCAGCATCAGGTCGGCGAGGCCCAGCCGCGCCATATGCCGGCCCGGATCGGCGCGCCCGGCAAACACCAACCGCGCCGGATCGATGCCCCGCGCGCGTGCCTCGCGGCGCAGATTGTCCTGGAAGTCGGCATTGGCGGCCAGCAGCCACAAGATGCTGCCGGGCACCTGGTCCAGCAGCCGCATCCACACGTCGAAAAGGACTGCGGTGATCTTGAAGCTGTTGTTGAAGGCGCAGAAGACAAAGCCTTGCGCCGGCAGCCCGGCTTCGTCGCGCGTGGGCGCCGCACCGGCTTCGTCATAGCTGGTGGGGAAATAGGCATCGGGCAATGCCACGATTTTTTCGCTGAAGAAAGGCTGGTCCGCCGGCGGCGCTACCACGCCATCGGTCAGCACATAATCAATGAAATCCGCGCCGGTGGTGGCGGGATAGCCCAGATACGACACCTGCACCGGACAGGCGTGAGGGCCGAGGATCTCGAAATTGTTGCCTTCGGTGTGGCCATTCAGGTCCACCAGGATGTCCACCTCCAGCCGCTGCAGCAGTGCCGCCACGGCTTGCGGTGTCTGCGCCTGCACATCGTGGAACTGGTCGAACGCCGCGACGATGCGTGCCCGCATGGCGCTGCCGTCATCCAGCCCGGTGGAGATGCCCAGTATCTCAAAGCGGCTGCGGTCATGACGTTCGATCAGCCGCGCCAGCAGCAATGGCACCGGATGCTGGCAGAAATCCGACGAGATGTAGCCGACGCGGATTTTGTCATGGGCATAAGCCTTGCGCGCCGTCGGCGCCGGCGACGCGCCCAGCTGGTCCGCCACCGCATTGCGCCCGCAGGCCAGCTGCAGCGCCGGATCGTTGCTCAGCGCCAGGAACATGTAAGGCGGAATCACAGCGCTGCCCTGTGCAAGCGCGGCTTCCACCGATGGCCGGATCTGCGCAAGCGTCTTCCAGTCGCACAGATTCATCGCCGCCGTCAGCATGCCGCCCAGCGCATAGCGGTGTTTCGGGTCGGCGGCCCTTATCGCCTCATACCCCGCCAGCGCCTCGCGGTACCGTTTGAGCCGCAGCAGCAGCCCGGCGCGGCTTTCCAGCGCCGCGGGCTGGCCCGGCTGAACCGCGAGCGAACGGTCATAGCCGGCCAGCGCCTCTTCGAAACGCCGCAGGCGCATCAATGCATTGGCGCGGTTGTTCAGCGCCGAGACGAAATCGGGCATCACCGCGAGCGCCGCATCATGGCGCGCCAGCGCCTCGGGGACGCGGCCCAGCGACCACAGCGCCACACCCAGATTGTTCAGGGCGCCGGCATGGCGCGGCTCCAGGGTCAGCAGCTGTTCATAAACAGCCACGGCTTCGCCATGCCGCCCCAGAACGCACAGCGTGTTGCCCTGGTTGTACAGCGCATCGCCATAGCGGGGCCGTGCGGCGGCGGCGGCCGCGAAACTTTCCAGCGCATCCCGGTGACGCCCCAGATTCGACAGCGCGCTGCCGCGATTGTTCAGCACCTGGGCATCGCCCGGCTGGAGCGTCAGAGCGCGATCATAGCTGGCCAGCGCCTCGTCGAAGCGTCCTGAAAGATTCAGGATATTGCCGTAATTCATCAATGCCCCGACATCGCGTGGCTGAATCTTCAGCGCCGTGCCGATCAGATCCAGGGCCTCGGCATTGCGGCCCTGCTGGGCGCGCAGCACGCCCAGCATGTGGCGCGGCGCGAAACTGCCGGGCGCTGCGGCGAGGATTTGCGCATACAGGCGTTCGGCTTCCACCAGCGCCCCGCGCTGATGGCAGGCGGTGGCCTGCTGCATCGCCAGCCTTTGTTCGGTCTCGTTCATGACGGGAATCCAGGCATGGGCGCGATTATAAGGGATCGCGGAATTTCGCAAAATTAACTGTTTCAAATTGGGCGTCCGGGCATGGGCTGACGCGCCGGATGATCCGTTTTCGCACCGCTGGGCCGCGTTCGCGGGCCTTTGGCATGGCACAAATCATGAAGGGGTATTGGCCAAAAGGATGTCCCATGACCATTGCCCTGGATCGTGACCCCGTTCGGTTTGTCCTGCCCACCCGCGCCCTTCTTGGCGCGGGCTTCGCTGTTTATGCCGCCCTGCTGGCGACCGGATGGTGGGCGCTGTCGCATCTGATGCCCGATCACCTGACGGTCCGGCTCCCGGGCCATGCCTTCAACCTGAAAAACATCCATGACAAGATCCTGGGCAATGCCGCCCTGGTGCTGCTGATCCTGCCGTCCGCCCTGTGGCTGGAAGGCCTGGTGGTGGGCTGGGAGAAAAGCTCTGCCCGCGCCCTTTTGGCGCCGTCGAAATCCGCGCGCACGGATCTTGCCATCTTCATTCTCGACCAGCTGCATGTGATGGGGCTGATGGGCCGCGTCATGATGCTGGGCGCATCGGTGATTTCCGGCGTGTTCCTGCGCGATTGGCTGGCGGCGAAGGCCGGCTTTGCCATCCATTCTGGCGCGCTGCCGCTGCCGGTCCAGGTGGTGGTCTATTTCTATGTCTATTCCTTTTTCGATTATTGGGCGCACCGGCTGGGCCATACCCAATTCTTCTGGCCGCTGCACCGCTATCATCATAGCGCCGAGGAATTCTGCGTCGTCAATGCCGCGCGCATCCACCCGGCCGGTTTCGCGGGAATCTTCTTCATCAACATTCCCATGCCGCTGCTGGGCGCCACGCCCGAAGCGATGATCTGGGTCAATGTCCTGACCGTGGCGCTGGGGTTCCTGATCCATTCGCGCATCGAATCCGGTTTCGGCTTCATCGGCCGCCACATCATCCAGTCGCCGCTGCATCACCGCCTGCACCACAAGCTGGACATGACCGAGGCCACTGGCTTTTTCGGCATGACCCCGATCTGGGATCATCTGTTCGGCGGCTGGAGCGAACGCGACGACAAGAACATCGCCATCGGCGTGGACACACATTACCGCCAGGGCTTCTGGCTGTTGCCCGACCTGCTGCGCGACTATCGCGATTTCTGGCTGGGCCTGATCGGCCGACGCAGCTATTCGCCCAGCGAGCGCTGAAGCATCGCGATATAGGCCGCTTCGATCGCGACGCGGAAGCCGTCGGCATCGAACAGCGGCGTGGTCAGCCGGTTTGCCGCCAGCTTGTCCTTCAATGCCTTCAGGGCCTGCGGTTCGCGCGCCAGCCGCAGCGCCAGCGTTTCGTAGTCCGACAGATTTTCCGTCACCAGTTCCGGCAGGCCGATGGCCTTCAGCAGGCTGGCCGCCACCCGCCCGGCAAACGCTTCGCCGCGACAGGTCAGAACCGGCAGTCCCGCCCACAGCGCATCGCTCGCGGTGGCATGGGCGTTGTAGGGCAGGGTGTCGAGGAAAAGATCCGCCAGCGCATGCCGCGCCAGATGCTCCGCATCGGACGCCAGCTGCGGCGCGAACACCAGCCGCGCCGGATCGACATCGCGCGCCTTGGCTTCGCGTCGCAGGTTGCGGGTGGCGGCCGGATTGGTTTCCTTCAGCCACAGCACGCTGCCGGGTGCCTGCTGCAACAGCCGCATCCAGACGTCCCACAGTTCGGGCGTGAATTTCCAGTTGTTGTTGAAGCTGCAGAAGACAGACCCCTGCGGCGGCAATCCGGCCTCGGCGCGCGACGGCCCCGGCGCGATGGGGCGCGCGGGGTCGGTGGGGAAATAGCTGTGCGGCAGATGCACCAGCGTTTCGCTGTAAAAGGGTTGGTCCTGCATCGGCGCCACCGCTTCGTCGGCGATCAGAGCATCGATGAAATCCGCGCCCATGGTGCCGGGATAGCCCAGCCAGGCCGCCTGCACCGGCGCCGGGCGCCAGGCGAAGATGCCGGTGCGCGCCCCGCCGGTATGGCCGTTCAGGTCGATGGCGATGTCGATCTCCATGTCCCGCATCAACCGGGCGGCCTGTTCGTCTGTCAGTGCGGCGCAATCCTCAAACCGGTCGAACGCGGCGACCAGCCGTTCGCGCGCGGCGCTGTTGTCGTTCCCGCCGATCGAGATGGCGCTTACCTCGAACCGGCTGCGGTCGTGGCACTCGATCAGCGGCGCCAGTTGCAGCCCCACGGCATGGGTGCGGAAGTCCGACGAGACATAGGCCAGCCGGATCCGGTCATGCCCGTAGTGTTCGCCCCGCCACAGCGGGGCGGGCCTTTGCGGCATCAACGCCGCCACCGCATTGCGCCCCGCCTGAAGTTGCAAGGCCTTGTCGCTGCTATAGGCCAGAAGGCTCATCGGCGCGACGGGAAGGCCGGCGCGCACCATGGCTTCCAGTTCCGGCCCGATTTCGGCGGTGCGATCCCAGGCGCAGATGTTGCGCGCCGCCATGGCGCGATTGCCGCGCGCCGGCATCAGGTTCGGATCCAGCGCCAGCGCCCGGTCATAGTTGGCGAGCGCTTCCTCGTGCCGGCCCAGCTGGCTCATCATCACGCCGCGGCTATAGATGACCATCGCGCTGCCAGGTTGCAGCGCCAGCGCCCGGTCCAGCGCCGCCAGCGCCTCGGATGTGCGCCCTCGTTCCGACAGGATGATCGAACGGTTGTAAAGCACCTCCACCGCATCGGGATGGATCGCCAGCAGCCGGTCATACACCGCCAGTGCGGCGTCGCCCTGTCCCGCCAGCATCAGGGCGTGGCCGTAGTCCTTCAGCGCGGCGTGGTCCTGCGGCGTGTGCTTCAGCGCCGCGCCCAGCAGCGTGACCGCCTCATCGTACCGGCCGCGCTGGCCCTGCAGGAAGCCCAGGGCGCGCAGGGTAGAGATGTTGCCGGGATCGGCGCGCAGGATCGCCCGGTACGAAGTCTCGGCGTCCGTCAGTTGGCCGGCGCGATGCGCGGCCACCGCCTGTTCAAATTGCGCGCGCAGATCCATGGGCAGATTACAGGTCTTTCACCGGGCGCCCGCAAAAAGGCGGCCCTTCTTTATGATGGGCTATGGACGAACCCGGCAGCAGCCGCCAGTATCTGTATATAAAATACAGGGCAGGGGGGCCAGCAAGGCCGCGACCGGCTCATGGGCAGGATAGTTCAGAATGACGAAAACCCGAAATGGGCTGTTGGCAGTCCTGGCCTTCATGGCGCTGGCCGGTTGCGACGATCACAAGCATTACGACACCAGCGGCGGCGCGGTGGATGGCTGGCCGGTATGGGGCCACACCGCCGGCGGCCAGCGCTACAGCGCCAACACCCAGATCACGCCCGACAATGTGAAAGACCTCAAGGTCGCCTGGACCTATCGCACCGGCGACCTGTCCAAGCCGGGCGAGAATGCCCATCTGGCGTTCGAGGCCACGCCCATCCTGGCCGAGAACACGCTCTATGTCTGTTCGCCGCGCAACCGCATCGCCGCCCTTGATCCCGTCACGGGCAAGGAGAAATGGATGCGCGACCTCAAGCCCAACACCGACGGTTCGACCGTGATCGTGTGCCGCGGCGTGTCCTATTGGAAGGATGCGACTGCGCAGGGCCTGTGTTCCAGCCGCATCTTTGCAGCGACCATCGACGGCAAGATGTGGGCGCTGGATGCCAAGACCGGTACGCCGTGCGCCGGCTTCGGCAAGGGCGGCATGGTCAATCTGCAGGACAATCTGGGCTTTGTCGAAAAGCCCGGTTTGTATGGTGTCTCATCCGCGCCCACCATTGTCGGCGATATGGTGATCACCGGCTCCAAGATCATCGACTTCCACAATGTCGACATGCCCGGCGGCGTGGTGCGGGCGCTGGATGCGCGCACCGGCGAAGTCAAATGGGCCTTCACCGCCGCGCCGCCATCCCTGCCGCCCGGTGATGGCAAGACCTATCCGCGCAGTGCGCCCAATGTTTGGGCGCCCATGTCGGTGGACGTGCAGCGCAAGCTGATCTTCCTGCCCACTGGCACGCCGCAGGTCGATGCGGTGGTCGGCAAGGATGACTGGGATTATTACGGCTCTTCCGTGGTGGCGCTGAACACCGACACCGGCAAGGTGGTGTGGCACTACCAGTTCGTGCGCAAGGACATCTGGGATTACGACACCCCGGCCCAGCCGCTGCTGTTCGACTACAAGTCGCCGGACGGCAAACTGGTCCCGGCCTTGGCCCAGGCGACCAAGATGGGCTACATCTTTGTCCTCAACCGCGAAACCGGCGCGCCGATCTTTCCGATCAAGGAAGTGCCCGTATCGACAGGGGGGCTGCAAAAGGGATTATCGCCGACACAGCCGGTCCCCACGCTGCCCGAACATCAGGTCACCATCACCAAGATGACCCGTGACGATCTGTTCGGCTTCGGCCTGATCGACAAGTGGGATTGCCAGCGCCGCTTCGACAAGCTGAAGAATGACGGCATCTTCACGCCCTTCTATGCGCAGTCCTCGGTCGATTACCCCGTCAGCGTGGGCGGCATGGACTGGGGCGGGCTGGCATTTGACCCGGGCCGCAATATCCTGATCGTCAATTCCAACAGCGTGCTGGGCGCGCATCATCTCGCCCCGCACAAGGGCACCGACGGCTATTCGCCCCTGATCGGCACGCCGTTCCGCCAGGTGTACGACAACATGATGTCGATGTTCGGCGCGCCCTGTAACGCGCCGCCCTGGGGCAAGCTGGCCGGCATCAACATCACCACCGGCAAGAAAATCTGGGAAGTGCCGCTGGGCACCACCCGCGACGAGGCACCCTGGCCGCTATGGTTCCACCTGGGCGTGCCCAACCAGGGCGGCGCCATCACCACCGCCTCGGGCCTCACCTTCATTGCCGCCACCACCGACCGCTATTTCCGCGCCTTTGAAACGGCGACCGGCAAGGAATTGTGGCGCGTCAGCCTGCCGGCGGCGGGCCAGTCGCTGCCCATGACCTATCGCCTCGACGCGGGCGGCAAACAGTATGTCGTGCTGTCGGCCGGCGGCCATTCCGCGCTTCAGAACAAGCAGGGCGACTATGTCATCGCCTATGCGCTGCCGTAGAAAACCATTGGGGGGTCCATCATGGAACAGCTTCACACCGAAGTCGCCGAAGCCGCGCGCACCGGCAACGCGCCGCCCACCTTGCGCGCCCATGTGGTCCGCATGTTGTCGGCCGACATCCTGGCCGGCAAGTACAAGCCGGGCGACCGGTTGAACGAAAGCCAGATCGCGCGCGAGCTGAACATCAGCCGCATCCCGGTGCGCGAGGCCCTGTCCCAGCTGCAGGAGCAGGGGCTGGTGCAGAACCGCGAGCGCCGCGGCATGTTCGTCACCAATATCGGCCCGGAGGAAGTGGCCCAGATCAGTTCGCTGCGCATCATCCTGGAAACCGAGGCGCTGCACTTGGCGCGCGCCCGCATGACGCCGGAGACCATGGCCAGGCTGGATGATCTGGTGGCCCAGATGGACATCTGGGACGGCACCTTGCTGGAAGCCGCCGCGCTGGACCTGGAATTCCATCGTGTGCTGTGGAAGGCGTCGGGCAACCCCTATCTGGAACGGGCGCTGAACTCGCTGATGGTGCCCCTGTTCGCGCACAAGACGCTGGAGCATGTCACCCAGGAGATCCGCCGCTGGCGGCTGTCACACCACCGCATCATCCTGGATGCCGTGCGCGGGCGCAGCAACGACGACCCGCAGGAGGCGCTGCTGACCCATATGCGCATGTCCTATACCGCGCCGGAACGCTATTCGAGCCTGGCCAAGCCGCCGGCGTAATGCTGGTCCTCCCCCAGCGCGCGCGTAGCGCGCCTGCGACGGGGGAGGTGGCCGTAGCTGGCCCTGGGGCCAGCGAAGGCCGGAGGGGGAAACTTCTCGCAACTGCGAAGGTCACTGTGTCGCTTGGCAAACATCTGACACGCCGCATAATGTATACAGACAACAGAGCGCGTTCACGCGCCGTCCCAGGATTCACACAAAAGGAACGTCGATGCGTTTGAACACTCTCATGCTGTGCGGTGCTGTCGCGCTGACAGCCGTCATCCCCGCGACCGCGCAGACCGCCAAGGACTATGCGAAATATTCCACTTACATGGAAAAGGCGCCGCACGCCCCGGGGCAGAACGTCAATGGCATGCACATTTTCCTGTTCGGCGGCCTCAAGAGCCACGGCCCCGGCGCGCATGACTATCCCTATTGGATGGAGACCTGGTCCAAGCTGCTGACCGCGCATGGCGCGGTGGTGGACGGCGCCTTCTCCTTTCCCAGCGAGGAGCAGCTGAAGAATTCCGACGTCGTAATCATCTACAAGGGCGATGCCGGCTACATGACCCCGGAACAGCGCGCTCGCCTGCAGGCCTATGTGAAGCGCGGCGGCGGCCTGGTCACCTTCCACGATTCACTGTGCGGCCCCGACCCGGCCGACATGGCGACCCTGGTCGGCGCCGGCAAGAAGCATGGCGAGACCAACTACACCTGGACCGCGACGCTCGACTACAATGTCGTGGACAAGGACAGCCCCATCGCCGCCGGCATGCCGCCGCAGATCTACGACGAGGCCTTCTTCAAGCTGAACTTCGCGCCGGAAGTCCATCCGATCCTGTCGGTGACGATGCCCGACACGCCCAGCGCGCGGAAGGGGGGCGGCGTCGGCCAGACCATCCCGCAGATGTGGACCTATGAGCACACCGCCCCCGGCGGCACCGCGCCGGCGCGCGCCTTTGTCTGGATGCAGGGCCACATGGTCGACAGCCTGCAGGACCCCGCGATCCAAAAGGTGCTGATGCGCGGCATCGCCTGGGCCGGCAAGAAGCCCACCACCGAACTGACCGATTTCGTGCCACCGCCGCCGCGCGCGGAACGTCCCGCTCAGTAAAATTCGTCACTGCCACGCGGCCGCCACAATGTGGCGGCCGCGTTCATGTCCGGTACAGATTGCAAGCCTTAGACAGGCTGGGGAAGCGCCATGAAAAACCTGCTGAAAATCGCATTGCTGGGAACCGCACTGACCGTGTCGGCGGCGTTGGCGGCCGGCCCGGCAACGGACTGGCCGGTCAGCGGCCATGACCAGGGCGGCGCGCGCTATTCCCCGCTGACCCAGATCACCAAGTCCAATGTCACCCGGCTGGCGCAGGCCTGGACCTATCACCTGACGCCGGCGGGCTATACCGGCCGCCCGCGCCTTGTCGAAGCGATTCCCACCGTGGTCGGGAACACCATGGTCATCGCTTCCACCTATGGCGAGATCATCGCGCTGGACGCCACCACCGGCGCGGAAATCTGGAAGTACAAGTTTCCGGATGAAGACGTGCCGTCGGCGCGCGGCGGCGCCTACTGGCCCGCCGGCAAGGCCTATGTCGTGGGCTCGCGCCTGGGGCGCCTCTATTCGCTCGACATCAAGACCGGCGCCCTGAACAAGGGCTTCGGCGATGGCGGCATCGTCAACCTCAAGACGCCCGAGGTGATGATGAATGGCATGCAGGACACCTACAACCAGCCCTCGCCGCCGGTCATCTACAAGAATCTCATCATCACCGGCGCCGGCACGCCCGATGGCGGCCCCAACCGCGGCCCGCGCGGCGACACCCGCGCCTGGGACGCGAAGACCGGCAAGCTGGTCTGGACCTTCCACACCGTGCCGCGCCCCGGCGAGCCGGGCTATGAGACCTGGACGCCGGAAGGCGCGAAGAACCGCTCTGGCGTCAATGTCTGGGGCTACATGACGGTCGATGAAAAGCGCGGCATCGTTTACATGCCGCTGGGCGCGCCCAACAATGACCGCGTCGGCGTCGATCGTCCCGGCAGCAATCTCTACAGTTCATCCATCGTCGCGGTGAAGGCTGAGACCGGCCAGTATCTGTGGCACTACCAGCTCACCCATCACGACATCTGGGACAATGACACCCAGACCCCGCCGGTGCTGATCGACGTCCGGAAGGACGGCAAGGTCATTCCGGCCGTGCTGTCGGTGAACAAGAACTCGCTGGTCTATATTCTGGACCGCGTCACCGGCAAGCCGGTCTTCCCGGTGGAAGAGCGTCCCGTGCCGCAGAGCAAGGTGCCGGGCGAAATGACGTCGCCGACCCAGCCCATTCCGGTGGTGACCGAGCCGCTGGCGCAGAACACGCTGTCCCGCGACAATCTCTACAAGGGCGAAGCCGCCCACCAGGCCTATTGCGAGAAGCTGGTGGACGACAAGCACATGGTCCTTGGCGGACCCTTCCTGCCGCCGGGTTACAACGAAATCACCGTCTCGCCGCCCGGCACCCAGGGCGGGGTGAATTTCTGGGGCGGCAGCTACGATCCCAAGCTGCGGTTGTTCGTGACCAATGTGAACAACCTGTTCCAGCCCATGCATGTGAGCCAGAAGCCGGACGGCACCTTCGTCAACGACTATGGCGTGCTGCGCTTCTGGGACCCGGACCGGCACCTGCCCTGCGGCCCCACCCCCTGGGGCCAGCTGGTGGCGATGAATGTGGATACCGGAAAGGTGGTCTATCGCCATACCCTGGGCGTGACCGAAAGCCTGCCCGCCGGCCTGCAGGATACCGGGCGTCCCGGCACCGGCGGCACGATTTTGACCGCCAGCGGCCTGACATTTCTGGGCGCCACCGACGATTTCCGCTTCCGCGCCTTCGACACCGCCACCGGCGACAAGATCTGGGAAACCAGGCTGAAGGCCTCGGTGGAGATGACGCCCGTCACCTATCGTGGTACGGACGGCCGCCAGTTCGTGACCGTGGTCGATACCGGCGGGTCCCAGATCGGATCCGTCGTCACCAGTGACGAAGTTATCGCTTTCGCCTTGCCCAAATAGGAGTTGCCCATGCGTCTGATCCTGACCGTTGCCCTGCTTGCCCTTTCCGCTCCCGCTTTCGCGGATGATTTCGCATCGCTGCCGGCCGGCCCCGGCCGCGACGTGATGGTCAAGGTCTGCGCCCAGTGCCATTCCCCCGAAATCGTCGCCACCCAGAAGATGGACCAGGCGGGCTGGAAGGCCCTGGTGGACCAGATGGCCAGCAACGGCGCCCAGGCGACCGA
>JAQGLO010000089.1 GCA_028292825.1 Alphaproteobacteria bacterium
CTTGACGACATAGGCGCCGATCTTGGCGGCCTGCTTGAACGGAAGTCCCATCGGATTAAGCCCTCAATTCGGCGGGAAGGCGGAACTCGATATGTTCCTTCTTGCCGTCCATCTGTTCCACGTCGACGTCTTCGATTTCGTTCAGCGCCTCGATCACATGGCGCACCAGTTCTTCGGGCGCCGAGGCACCGGCGGTCAGACCGACCACGCCCTTGCCCTTGACCCATTCCGGCTTCAGTTCGCTGCCGTCATTGATCAGGTAGGAGGGGATACCCTCCTCGATGCCGATTTCGCGCAGGCGGTTGGAGTTGGAGCTGTTGGCCGCGCCCACCACCAGGATCACATCGGCGACCTTGGCCAGTTCGCGCACCGAGGTCTGGCGGTTCTGGGTGGCGTAGCAGATGTCGCTGGTTTCCGGACCCACGATATTGCTGAAGCGATTCTTCAGCGCCACGATGATGCCCTTGGTGTCGTCGATCGAAAGCGTGGTCTGGGTGATATAGGCGACGGGGGTGTCGAGAGGGATTTCCAGCACATCGACATCGGCTTCGGACTGCACCAGCGTCACCGGGGCGCCGACCTGGCCCATGGTGCCTTCCACTTCGGGATGGCCGGCATGGCCGATCAGGATCAGGGTGCGGCCGTGGCTGACATAGCGCTTGCCCTGGTTGTGAACCTTCGACACCAGCGGGCAGGTCGCGTCCAGCACCGGCAGGCCGCGGTCCTGGGCGGTCTTCACCACCGACTGCGGCACGCCATGGGCGGAAAATACGGTGACGGCGCCTTCGGGCACTTCGTCCAGTTCCTCGACGAAGCGGGCGCCCTTGTTCTTGAGGGATTCCACGACATGCTTGTTGTGCACGATCTCGTGGCGCACATAGACGGGCTCGCCATACTTATCGAGGGCCTTTTCCACGATATCGATGGCGCGCACGACACCGGCGCAGAAGCCGCGCGGCTGGGCAAGGATGACTCGCATATCGGTCCCTAAAAGCTCTTGGCGCTCCGGCGGTGCCGCTTCGGCACTGCAACATGGCCATTTTCCTGTATCGGGGCTGGGGGTGCAACCCCTTCTTCTGCATGGATAACACGTCCGCAGGACGGGGCTGCCGAAATGTCACGGGAACCTGCGCAGGGTGGACTGGCACCCCGGGCGGTTTCAGGGCTAAAAGCGGGTCCAAACCGGCCTTAACCGGCTCTCATGGGGCTCAATCGTGTCAGACAGCGCAATATTGGCGGCCAAGGCGGAACTGCCCAAGGCCATCGCCGCCTCGGCCAAGCTGGTCGATTCGGCCCTCGACGCGGTCCTGCCGCAGCCGGCCGGACGCCAGGCCCGGGTCCAGGAGGCCATGCGCTACGCCATCATGGCGGGCGGCAAGCGGCTGCGGCCCTTCCTGGTGCTGCATTCCGCCCGGCTGTTCGGGGTGGAGGACACCCGCGCCCTGCGGGTCGGCGCCGCGATCGAGGCGCTGCACACCTACAGCCTGGTGCATGACGACCTGCCCTGCATGGACGACGATGACCTGCGCCGGGGCCGCCCCACCACCCACATCGCCTTCGACGAGATGACGGCGGTGCTGGCGGGCGATGCCCTGCTGACCATCAGCTTCGAAATTCTGGCCGATGCCCGCACCCATCCGTCCGCCGATGTGCGCTGTGCCCTGATTGCCCGGCTGGCGGAAGCGTCGGGCCATTCCGGCATGATCGGCGGCCAGATCATCGACATGCTGGCGGATGCCAGCTTCGGGGTCGAAGACGTGATCGACCTGCAGCGCCGCAAGACCGGCCAGCTGTTTGAATTCTCCTGCGAGGCGGGACCGATTTTGGGTGGCGCCTCCCCGGAAGACCGTGCCCGCCTGAAAGCCTATGCCGAGGATATGGGCGTGGTGTTCCAGATCACCGACGATCTGCTGGACGTGACGTCCACGGCCGAAAAAACCGGCAAGGCCGTGGGCAAGGATGCCGACATGGGCAAGCAGACACTGGTGACCCTGCTGGGGTTGGAAGGTGCCCGCGCCGAAGCCGAGAAGCGCGCCCGCCGCGCCGTGGCGGCGCTGGGTCCCCATGCGGCCAGGGCGCCCGAACTGTCGGCGCTGCCGTTCTTCCTGCTGGACCGAGACGCCTGATTTAAGGGCTTCAAAATGGCGGAAAATTGCCGTCTTCTGCAGGACACAATCGTCTGTCGCGCGTTACACCCGAATACAGGGAGTTTTTCATGACCCGCATTTTGAAACCCATCGCCGTTGCCCTGATGCTGGCCGCCGCTCCGGCCGCGCTGATCCTTTCGCCCCAGCCCGCCATGGCGCAGGCAAGCGATCCCGCCGTGGCACAGGTGCAGGGTTTTTATGAAGCTCTGACCGCATCCATGAAATCGGGCGGTACCGCCAGAAGCCGCTATGACAAGCTCAAGCCTGCCATCGAAAAGGCTTTCGACCTTCCCGCCATGACCGCGATCGCGGTGGGCCCGACCTGGGCCTCCCTGTCCGATGCCGACAAGAAGGCGCTGACCGACGCCTTCACCCGCATGACGGTGTCCACCTATGCCAAGAATTTCGATTCCTATGGCGGCGAGAAATTTCCCGTCGAGCCCGCATCGATCGCGCGCGGCTCGGACAAGTATGTAAAGAGCAAGCTGGTGGGCGGCGAAACCCATGTCTTCAATTATCGCCTGCACCAGGCGGGCAGCGAGTGGAAGATCACGGACATCCTGCTGGAAGGCAATATCAGCCAGATGGCCCAAAAGCGTTCCGACTTTGCCGCCACCCTGGCGTCCGGAGGCCCGCAGGGCTTGGCCAAGCGCATAAACGCCGTCGCAGACCAGACGCTCGGTTAAACCTCGGGGTCGTGCATCTGCAGCGTGTGTGTCGGCGCGCCGAGCAAGGCTGGCGACAGGAACAGTGTTGTAATCAGCGTCCAGCCCAGCGAGATCATCAGCAATTCGCCCATGCTGGCGGTACCCGGATGGATGCTCAGCCACAGAGTGCCGAAGCCTGACGCCGTGGTGGCGGCGGAGAAGATCACCGCCCGCGTCAGCGGCGAGGCCAGGAAGCAGCGCTGGCCATGCCGCCACGCCACCACGAAATAAATGTTGAAGGCGACCCCGATGCCCAGCAGCAGCGGTAGCGCGATGACATTGGCGAAGTTGAGCCTTTGGCCCAGCACCACGCAGGTCGCCAGAGTGAGCAGGAAGGTCAGCACCAGCGGCGCCAGGGTCATCATCACGTCATGAAGGCTGCGCAGCACCAGCGCCAGCAGGATGACGATCACGAAGAAGGACAGGATCCCGGCTTCGACAAACGCGCCCAGGATGGTCTTGCCGGATTCGCGGATGGAGATGGGTGCGCCGGTCGCGTTCGGCGCCACCGCCAGCACCTGATCGCTGAAGGCCGACAGGGCGGCGGGATCGTTGCTGGTGTCCTTGGGGAAGACCTGGATGCGGGCGGTGCCGTCCCTGGCGATCCAATCCGCGCGCATCTCGTCGGGCATGGTCTTTACGCTGACGGCCTGTGCCTTCAGCGAATCCGACACCTGGCCCAGCATGGTTTTCAGGCCGGGCTCGAACGCCTCGCGGGCCCGCGCCAGCGCGGCGGGCTTCGTCGCTGCATCCAGCGCGGCCGCCAGGCGGCGGGCATCGCGGGCGGGCTTGTCCTGCGCGGCTGCGGCGGCAGTGCGCAGCTTGGCGGCCGTGACGGCCATGGCGGCCGTCACCTGGGCGTCCGTCGGCGGCGGCATGACATCAAGGGGATTTATGGTGGAGTCCAGCAGCGCATTGGCGTCGGCGATAAGCGCCAGCTTCTCAGCCTGCTGGTCGGGCACGAAACTCGACAGCGTGATGGTCATCTGCACCAGCGAACCCTGCGCAATGCGCACCGCCATGGCATCGGCTTCCGCCAGCGAGAAGGCCGGCACGTCGATGGTGTTGGGCGAGGTCTGCGGATTCTTCATCAGGTCGAACAGGGTGGAGACCGACTCCACCTTGGGGCTGCGCAGGTCCAGCGGATTGGAATCGAACTGCACGAAATACATCAGGGCCAGGGAGATCACGCCCGCCCCCGCCGCGATCCAGATCACCCGTTTGCGGTTGCGGGTCATGAAGTCGTCCAGCCGTCCCAGGCTCTTGAAGCCGACCTCTTCATCCTCGCCCGGCGGGTTCAGAAGCATCAGCAAGGCCGGCAGCATGGTGATGGACAGCGCGAAGGCCACGATCATGCCGATGCCGGCGACCTTCCCCAGTTCCGCCACGCCGGTATAGGTGGTGGGCAGGAAGGAAAAGAAGCCCGCCGCCGTCGCCATCGCCGCCAGCGCCAGCGGAACGCCCACGCCATGGCCCGTTGCCACCAGGGCCTCGGCGAGATTCTCGTTGCGGTGGCGCTCGCTGCGATAACGCACCGAAAACTGGATGCCGAAATCCACCCCCAGCCCGACAAACAACGCGATGAAGGCGATGGAGATGATGTTGAACACCCCCACCCACACCAGGCCCAGTCCCATGGTGATGGCCAGGCCCACGAACAGGGTGACAAGAATGGCGAAGATGATCTTGAAGCTCTTCAGCGCCAGCCACAGCGTCAGCAGCACGCCGCCCAGCATGGCGCCGATCATCAACCAGACACGATCGGTCAGGGTGGCGAATTCCTCGTCCGACAGCGGCACGGGTCCGGTCAGGCGTACGCGCACGCCATGGTCCGGTGTCAGCTGAAGCTGGCTCGCGGCGGCGCGGATGGCGTTGCTGGCTTCGAGTCCCGGCTCCAGGGCATTGAAATCCAGCCGGGGCTTGATTTCGATGAAGCGGCGAATTTCCTCCGGCCGCGGCGCGGCGCCGGTGATCAACGAACGCCAGGACATGAATTGCGTCCTGCCCTGTGCCGCCGCCTCGAACACATCGGCAAAGCGCGTCAGGGCATTGTCGATATCGCCCAATTTGGCCTGTCCGGTGCTGACGCCCAGGAGCACAGTATCGAGGTTGGTCATGATGCCGCGCAAGGACGGATCGTTCGCCAGCCCACCCAGGAAGGGCTGCGCCTTGATCAGCTGCCGGGTGGTGTCCTGCACATCCTTCAACGGCAGGAACAACAGGCCATTCTGGTTGAAGAAGGCGCCGCCATCGGGACGGCGAACATGGGTGAAGAGATGCGTGTTGGCGGAAAGCTTTTCGGTCAACCGGGCGGCGGCGGATTCCGCCAGTTCCGGCGTGGCGCCGTCAATGACAACCAAAGTCAGGTTGGTCTGCTGGGGGAAGGCGGCGTCGAAGCGCGCCTGGCGCATGCGCCAGCCCACCTTGGCGCTGATCAGCTGCTCGCTGTCGGTGTTCATGGCGAAATTCTGCTGGATGTACCAGCCCGCGCCCACCGCCATCAGCAGGCAAAGCAGAATTACCGCCGTGGGGAAACGGCAGCAGAAACCGACGATGCGCTCAATTAATCTCATGGCAACCCAGCAAGCCCATCCCGCGGACGCTGGTTTAGAGCATTTTCCCGCCCTACTTAAAAGTCAGCCCATTCCGGCCCCAGGCCAGCTTGGCGCGATGGGCGGCTTGTCGTAAACAGGCCGTCCGTGATTGCAGAGAGCCGCGAATGACCCATCCCGAACTGCTGAGCCTGCGCGACAGCATCGACAATATCGATGCCGCCCTGATCCACCTGCTGGCGGAGCGGTTCAAATGCACCCAGGCGGTGGGCGAGTTCAAGGCGACCCATGGCCTGCCGCCCGCCGATCCCGGCCGCGAGGCGGCCCAGATCGAACGCCTGCGGGACCTGGCCGCCAAGGCCAAGCTGGACCCGGACTTTGCCGAGAAGTTCCTGAACTTCATCGTCAAGGAAGTGATCCGTCATCACGAGGCGATCGCCAAGAACAAGGCATGAAAAAGGGCGCCGGTGAGGGCGCCCTTTTACCTTTGGCTTTTTGTGCCGATCAGAACGCCAGCGGCTTGGCATGCTTGACCAGCGGCAGCTTGGCCACCGCGTCCGCAACCGCTCCGGGCACCGCACCATCCACTTCGATCAGGGCGATGGCGTCCTGGCCGGGGGCGCTGCGGCCAAGCGTGAAGTTGGCGATATTGACGCCGGCATCGCCCAGCATGGTGCCCAGCTTGCCGATGAAGCCCGGCTTGTCCTCATTGACGATGTAGAACATGTGCGGCGCGAATTCCGCATCCAGGTTGATGTCCTTGATCTGGATCAGGCGCGGGCGGCCATCGCTGAACACCGTGCCGGCGACACGGCGGGTCGAGTCGCCGCCCTTGCCGTCGGACATGCTGACCACGATCTTGATATAGCCTTCATAGATGCCCTGTGCATCGCGGCGGGTTTCGCTCACCTTGATGCCGCGCTCCTTGGCCACCACCGGCGCGTTGACCATGTTCACTTCCGCCAGGATGGGACGCAGCAAACCGGCCAGCGCCGCCTGGGTGAGGGCGCGGGTGTTGAGGAGCGAAGGCGTGCCTTCATAGACGATCTCCACCCCGGTCAGGCTGTCGCCGGTCAGCTGGCCCGCGAAGGAGCCAAGCTTTTCGGCCAGGCTGATCCACGGCCGCACCTTCTGCGCTTCGCTGGCCGAGATCGACGGCATGTTCAGCGCATTTGTGATGGCGCCGGTCAGCAGGAAATCGGAAATCTGCTCGGCCACCTGCAGCGCCACATTTTCCTGCGCCTCGCTGGTCGAGGCGCCCAGATGCGGAGTCGCGATCACCTTCTCATTGCCGAACAGGATGTTTTCCTTGGCAGGCTCGACCTCGAACACGTCCAGCGCCGCACCGGCGACATGGCCATTGTCGATCGCGGCCTTCAAGGCCAATTCGTCGATCAACCCGCCGCGGGCACAGTTGATGATGCGCACACCCTTCTTGGTCTTGGCGATGGCGTCGGCAGACAGAATATTCTTGGTCTCCGCCGTCATCGGCACATGCAAGGTGATGAAGTCGGCCCGCGCCAGAAGGTCGTTCAACTCCACCTTCTCCAGGCCCAGATCGTTGGCGCGGTCCTGCGACAGGAAGGGATCATAGGCGATAACCCGCATCTTCAGGCCCTTGGCGCGGTCGGCGACAATGCTGCCGATATTGCCGGCGCCGATCAGCCCCAGCACCTTGCCGGTGATCTCCACGCCCATGAAGCGATTCTTTTCCCACTTGCCGGCCTGGGTGGAGGCGTTGGCGGCGGGCAACTCGCGCGCCAAGGCCAGCATCAGCGAGATGGCATGCTCGGCGGTGGTGATGGAATTGCCGAAAGGCGTGTTCATCACGATCACGCCGGCGCCGGTGGCGGCGGGGATATCGACATTGTCCACGCCGATGCCGGCGCGGCCGATCACTTTCAGGTTCTTGGCGGCCTTCAGCACATCGGCGGTGAGCTTGGTGGCCGAGCGAATGGCGATGCCATCATACTGGTCGACGATCTTGATCAGCTCTTCCTTGGAAAGGCCGGTCTTCACATCGGCATCGACGCCGCGCTCCTTGAAGATGGCGACGGCGGCGGGCGACAGCTTGTCGGCGATCAGGACCTTGGGCATGGGTGGTTTTCCTTAGTTGAGTTTGGGGGCGGGCTGGCCGCGTTCATAAAAGGGTTCAAGCTGCAGCATGGCGTCGGCCATGCCGGCGGGGCGTTTGCGGTCCACCCGCTGGACGTCGAACACCAGGCCGGGCAGCGAAACCTGGGCGGCCCGTTCGATGTCGCTGAGCAGAGCGGCCATGTCGCCGCCGGTTTCGATACCCACCAGGGGATGGCGCTGGCCGGCGCGATCGGCGAATTCCACCCCGATCATCCAGGCCGCCAAAACCGCCGAGTCCTTGGCGAAGATCGCCGTCAGCACTTCCACCATGCCGGTCGGAAAGACTTCCAGGCCAAGATTGACCTTGGGCCGGCCCTGCAGGATCTGGGAATCCAGGATGCGGGCCACCATCTCCGGCGAAAAATCCATGGCATGGTCGGAGCCCGGATTGAGTGTCACCGGCGCACCGCGCGTCAGGTCCAGCAAGGCGCGCCCATTGGCAGCCAGGAACTTGCCCGGCTCTTTCAGATAGGCCTGCATGCGGGTCATGGAGGTGAAGACCGGCAGGAATTTCTCGCCATTCCTGTCGCCCACCACCAGCTGCAGCTTGCCGCCCGGTTCCAGGTTGACCTTCTGGGTGGCGTCTTCCTGGCCTGCAACCGTGCCCAGCACCAGCAGGTCGCCGTTCAGCATGAGGCGATGCAAAGCGGTGGCGGCATCGGGATTTTGCGCCGCCTGCAGCAGCGCGACCTCGATATCGTTTTCGGGTTGGAACGGCATGGGAAACGTCTCCCTGTTGTTACTGGTCTTTGACCTGTGCCCAGGCCCAGTCCAGCCAGGGTGTCAGCGCTTCCAGATCGGCGCGCTCGACCGTGGCGCCGCACCAGATGCGCAGCCCCGGCGGGGCGGCGCGGTAGCCGGCGATGTCCAGCGCAACGCCTTCCTTGTCCAGCAGCGAGACCAGCTTCTTGAGCTTGTCCTGCTTGGCATCGTCCGGCAGTGCGGTGAAATCGGGATCGATGACGGCGATGCAGACGCTGGTGTTGGAACGGATGGCGGGCGTCTCGGCCAGGAAGCCGGCCCAGCCGCAGATGGCGGCCCATTTTTCCAGCACATGCAGATTGTCGTTGGCGCGCTTGATCAACCCGTTCAGCCCGCCGACGCTTTCGGCCCAGCTCAACGCGTCGAGATAATCTTCCACCGCAACCATGGACGGCGTGTTGATGGTCTCGCCTTCGAAGATGCCTTCCACGATCTTGCCGCCCTTGGTCATGCGGAAGATTTTCGGCATGGGCCAGGGCGGTGTGTAGGATTCCAGCCGCGCTACGGCGCGGGGGCTCAGCACCAGCATGCCGTGCGCGGCCTCGCCGCCAAGCGCTTTCTGCCAGCTGAACGTCACCACATCCAGCTTGTCCCAGGGCAGGTCCATGGCGAAAGCGGCGCTGGTGGCGTCGCAAATGGTCAGGCCTTCGCGGTCCGCGGGAATCCAGTCGCCGTCATGCACCTTCACGCCGCTGGTGGTGCCGTTCCACACGAACACCGCGTCATGGGTGGGGGCATATTGCGTGAGGTCGGGCAACTGGCCGTAGGGCGCCTTGAAGACGCGTGTGTCCTTCAGCTTCAGCTGCTTCACCGTGTCGGTGACCCAGTCCTCGGAAAAAGATTCCCAGGCGAACAGGTCAACAGGGCGCGGGCCCAGCAGCGACCAAAGCGCCATTTCCACGGCGCCGGTGTCGGAGGCCGGGACAATGCCGCAGCGATAACCTTCGGGAATGCCCAGCAGCGCCTTGGTGCGGTCAATCGCGCCCTTCAGCTTGGCCTTGCCGGGCTTGGAGCGGTGGGAGCGGCCCACCAACGCGTCTTTGAGGGCTTCGGGGGTCCAGCCTGGCCTTTTGGCACACGGTCCGGAGGAAAAAAAAGGCCGCGCGGGACGCACAGCCGGACGAGCATTGGAAACATCAGTCATCGCGGTTCATTCCTTCCAGAATGATAGCACCTCGTTGGGGAGGTGTGGCCCGCCGCCGATATAGGCAGATGGGGCGACGGCGTCAACGCATGATTTTGCGTCAGCGGTCACGGAACATTGCGCCGCCTGTGAGCGTTCCACAAAAGATCGAAAATGTCAGGAACGCCCATGACTTCCGCCGCCGCCACTGCCGAACCGGCCCCCGTGCCGTCGCTCAACCTGCCGCTGGACAAGGTTGCGTTCATCATCGTCAAGGCACGCGAATATGACGTGAAGGAAGGCGACAGCGATCCCGACGAAGGCTCCAACCCCACCGATGACGGCAATGCCGATGTGCTGGAAGACCAGGCCGACGATCCTGTGCGCGAAGAGCTTGTCGGCGCAATACGCGAATTGAACGATGAACAGCGGGCGCGCCTGGTGGCGCTGGCCTGGCTGGGCCGTGGCACCTACGATTTGGACGAATGGAAGGAAGCCATCGCCACTGCGAAGCAGGAACATGCGCGCCGCACGGCGGAATATCTGCTGGGCCTGCCGCTGCTGGGCGACTACTTGGAAGACGGCCTCGCCATGTTCGACGAGGGCATCGTCGATGATGCCGACAAGACCGAAGGCGTGGATGCGGAAAACGAGCCGCTGGGCAACATGACGGACAAACCTGCCCGCCAGTAATTCAGACTTCGATCTCGCCAGTCAGATACAGCGCGCAGTCTCCGACAATCACCACTCGCTCGCCCGCGTCGGTGCACAGCAGGTCGCCGCTGCGCTTTGACGCCTGGCGCGCCTTCAGTGTGGCCTTGCCGAGCCGCTTCGCCCAGAAAGGTGTCAGCGCACAATGCGCCGAACCCGTCACCGGGTCTTCCGGCACGCCATAGTAAGGCGCGAAGAAGCGCGAGACCATGTCGTAAGGCGTGCCCCCGCCGGCCGCCGTGGCCAGCAGTGAACCGCACTGGATCTGCATCAGCACCTCCTGCAGATCGGCGCCAAGTGTCAGTGCCTTGATCTGGTCGGGTGTGGCCCACACCGCGATCAGGGCGCGCGCGCCGGCACCACCTTTGGCGCTGATGTGCAATTCCGTGGGCGCCGGGGCGCCCAGGCTATTGCCCAGCGCCGCCGCGAAACCGGCAGGCGGGGTGAATGGCTCCGATGGTGCGGACGGCAGCGACATGACATTGCCGGCATCGCCGCGCGTCACAACCAGCTCGCCCGAACGGGTCTGGAAGCGCACTTCCTTGAGCGCATCGCCCAGCTTGTTGAAAATGACCCAGGCGCTGGCCAGGGTGGCGTGGCCGCACAGATCGACCTCGCGATCGGGGGCAAACCAGCGCAGATCATAGGTGCCCGCGCCGGTCTTCACGAAGAAGGCGGTTTCCGCGACATTGTTCTCCGCCGCGATGGCCTGCATCAGGTCCACATCCAGCCAGCGTTCCAACGGCACGATGGCCGCAGGGTTGCCGCCCAGTGGCTTCGCAGCAAAGGCATCGACCTGCCACATCTTCAGCTTCATGGCGTTCCCCTTTTCCAGGGAAAGCCTATCGCGCTGCAGGAAACCCGGAAGCGCCGTCAGCGCATGCCGGTTATGCGAGCGTGACTAGGCCGGGGCCGGCAAGGCCGCCGTCTGCATTGCGGACTTCATGCCCTGCTGCAGCTTCTCGAAGGCGCGGACTTCGATCTGGCGCACGCGTTCGCGGCTGACACCGTATTTCTGCGACAGCTCTTCCAGCGTGGCCGGTTCGTCCTGCAGGCGGCGGGCCTGGAGGATGTCGCGCTCGCGATCGGTCAGATCCTTCATCGCGCCCACCAGCAGTTCGTGGCGGTCGCCCATCTCCTCGCGTTCGGCCAGGCGGGTTTCCTGGTCGACGGTGTCGTCGGCCAGCCAGTCCTGCCATTCGCTTTCGCCGTCGCTGCGCAGCGGCGCATTGAGCGAAGAGTCGCCGCCCGACAAACGGCGGTTCATCTCCGTGACTTCAGTTGCGGTCACGCCCAACTGGTCGGACAGGGTCGCCACATGCTCGGGCGTCAGGTCGCCTTCTTCGATGGCGCCGATATTGTTCTTGGCTTTGCGCAGGTTGAAGAACAGCTTCTTCTGGGCCGCGGTCGTGCCCATCTTCACCAGCGACCAGCTGCGCAACACATATTCCTGGATCGAGGCGCGGATCCACCACATGGCATAGGTCGCCAGGCGAAAGCCGCGATCGGGATCGAAGCGCTTGACCGCCTGCATCAACCCGACATTGCCTTCCGACACGATTTCCGAAACCGGCAGGCCATAGCCGCGATAGCCCATGGCGATCTTGGCGACCAGGCGCAGATGGCTGGTGACCAACTTGCGGGCGGCCTCGGGGTCTTCATGCTGCTGCCAGCGCTTGGCGAACATGAATTCGTCTTCGGGCGTCAAAAGCGGGAATTTGCGGATCTCGGTGAGGTACCGGGAAAGGCCTGCTTCGCCCGAAAGGGCGGGAAGTCCACGACTGCTCATTATGTCCCCCTGTTCTGGCTGCGCCCAACACTAACGCCCGGACGCCCCGACAGTCTTCGAGAGATAAGCTGGTTTACGGCTTATTCAAGTTCCGCAGGGCGTCCACGAGATGGGCGAAATCCGCCGGCCAGGGGGACTCGAAACGCATGGTCTTGTGCAGGCTAGGGTGCTGGAATCCCAGCACAAAAGCGTGAAGAGCCTGGCGGGAAAAGTCCGCCGCCGCTGTGAACGCCGCCGTCTCCGCGTCACTTTTGCCGCGCGGCGCGGTGCGGGCCCGGCCATAGGCCGGGTCGCCGATCAGGGGGTGCCCCAGATGGGTCAGGTGCACCCGGATCTGGTGGGTGCGCCCGGTTTCCAGTCGGCATTCGATCAGGCTGGCAAAAGGCCGCTCCAAAGGGCCGAATTTCTCCAGCACCTGATAGCGGGTGCGCGCCGTCTTGCCGCCGGAGCGCAGCACCGCCATGCGCTTGCGGTCGAACGGGCTGCGGCCGATCTGGCTTTCGATCAGCCCGCTGGCTTCGCGCGGGGCGCCCCAGACCACGGCGTTATAGGCGCGTTCGATGGTGTGGTTGGCGAACTGCTTGGCCAGCGACGCCATGGCGCGTTCCGTCTTGGCGGCCACCAGAAGACCGGAGGTGTCCTTGTCGAGCCGATGGACGATACCCGGCCGCGCCTCGCCGCCAATGCTGAGCATGCCCGCGCCGCAATGGCCGATCAGCGCATTGACCAGGGTGCCGTCGGGATTGCCGGCGGCCGGATGCACCACCAGCCCGGCCGGCTTGTCGATGACGATGAGTTCCTTGTCCTCATAGATCACCGTCAGCGGGATATCCTGTCCCTGCGGGATGGCGGGCGCGGTGGGCGGCACGGTCACGGTGAAGCTGTCGCCCGGTTTGACCCGGTGGTTGGCGTCTTTTATCGTCCGCGCGCCTGAGGTGACCGCGCTCGCTTCCAGCAACTGTTGCAGGCGTGCGCGGGAAAAATCGGGCAGGGCGGCGGCCAGGAAGCGGTCCAGCCGCCAACCCGCATGGTCTTCACCAGCAAGCGCCGTGCGTTCATCCGAGGTATGCTCTGTGTCTGACATGATCGATCTTGAAAAGCCGCCGGCGAGAAGCCGGACCGCGTGGGTCATCGTCATTATCATGAGCGCGCTGGTCGTGCTGGCTCTTTTGGGGGTGGTGTGGGGCTTTGTGCGCCAGTCCCAGGTCCTGCTGGCCGCCCGGGCACAGAAGGCGGCGGCTGCCCCGGCCGGCGCGCCGGACGGGACCGCGGCGGTGATCACCCTGGCGCCGGGCGCGCGCATCGTCTCCGCCTCCACCGATGCCGGCAAGCTGGTGCTGCATGTCGCGACGCCCTCCGGCGGGGAAGTGGAGATTATCGACCTTGCCACCGGAAAACTGACGGCGCAGGTCAAGACCCACTGATGCGGGTGCTGCTCGCCCCGCCGCTCCGTAGCCAGGTCCAGCAGCTGGCCGACGAAGCTGCGCCGCGCGAATGCTGCGGACTTCTGGTGGGTGCGCGGGAGGAAGGCGTCCTGCGCGTCACATCCCTATATCCGGCGCGCAACTTGGCGGTGGAAACCGACCGGTTCGAAATCGCGCCGCAGGATCACTTCGCCGCGCAAAGATCGGCCCGCGCCAACGGCTTTGCGGTGATTGGTTGCTATCATTCCCATCCAGGCGGGGCTGCACAGCCTTCCGCCACCGACCTGGCGGGCGCTGTGCAAGATGGATTCCTCTGGCTGATCGCCAATGGCGAAGAGCTGAACGCCTTCGTCTATTGCGACGGCGTGTTTCGCGGCTGCGTCACCGGCGCTGACTGAGTGACATCGTCGGAAAAGGTGCGGAATTCGCCCTGCTTGAATAGGATGTCATTGACGTTGACCACATCGACCACATGCCCGGTCTCGTCGGCGATCTCGATGGTGCGGTGGTCCAATGCGCCGCCATGCAGCAGTCTTTCGCCCAGCATCTCCCGGTTCGCCGCGAACGCTTCGCGGCGTGCCGCATCGGCATTTGGCAAGTCCTGGCCTTCGGTGTCGCGACTCAACTCGCTGCCCTCTCGGACATGGAAGAAATAACGGGGCATGATGTTTTATCCCTTATATTCAGTCAGCTAACCCTTCAGGGTCAGGCCCGTTCCGGTCCCGTTTTTTCGCGAAAGCTGTGGAACTTGCAGGGGCCTCCACCCAACCGCTATAAGCCCCCTCCTGCCAGCCCCCATCGTCTAGCGGTCAGGACGCGGCCCTCTCAAGGCTGAAACACGAGTTCGATTCTCGTTGGGGGCACCAGTAAATCGACGGCGCGGCCCTTATCCGGCAGCAGATGCCGTTCCAGCCCGGTCCAAATAGAAGCGATTCCGCGGGAACCCGATCGGGCGCGGCGCGTTGCGAATGGTGCCCTCAGTCCGGCAAACGCGACGTTTTGGTGCCGGGCACCACAGCGAATGGCCGCATCCGAGCAGGGCTTTTTCAAAAATGGCAGTGATACTGGTCGTCGAAGACGATGTTTTCATTCGGGAAATGGCTGAATCCATGATTCAGGATATGGGGCATCAAGCCCTCTGCGCCTGCGACGTGCCGGAGGCTCTGGTCCATCTGAAATCCCCGCAGCACATCGATGCGCTTTTCACGGACGTGAATCTCAAGACCGAAATGTTCGGTGGCTGTGACCTGGCGCGGCTGGCGGCTCTGCTGCGCCCGGGCCTGCCGGTTCTCTACACCACGGCGACCCGCGATCCCGACGGGATGCAGGCCCGGTTTGCCGCCGGCGTCCTTTTTCTTTCCAAGCCTTATACCGAACAGCAACTTGGCTTGTCGGTTCAAAACCTGCTCGCAGCTTAACCGCAATCGGACTGCTTCTGCGCTCAGGCGCATGAGCCAACGGGCGACAAGATGGCCACCAAAGACCGCGTGACGAAGATGGGTGCGCGCACCCTTAAGGGTACCGGACATTCCGCCCGCAAGCTGGCGGAAGAGGCGCTTCTCAAGGCGGGCGCCCTGCAGAGCGCCATTTTCAACAGCGCCAACTTTTCCAGCATCGCCACCGACGCCAAGGGCGTCATCCAGATCTTCAATGTCGGGGCCGAGCGGATGCTCGGCTTCACGGCGGCCGAAGTGATGAACAAGATCACACCGGCCGACATTTCCGATCCGCAGGAATTGATCGCGCGGGCCAAGGAGCTCAGCGTCGAACTCGGGACCTCGATCACGCCGGGCTTCGAGGCCCTGGTGTTCAAGGCCTCGCGCGGGATCGAGGACATCTACCAGCTGACCTACATCCGCAAGGATGGCAGCCGGTTCGGCGCGGTGGTGTCGGTCACCGCGCTGCGCGACGCCCAGGATACCATCATCGGCTATCTGCTCATCGGCACCGACAACACCGCGCGCAAGCACGCGGAAGAGGCGCTGCTCAAGGCGGGAGCGCTGCAGAGCGCGATTTTCAACAGCGCCAACTTCTCCAGCATCGCCACCGACGCCAAGGGCGTGATCCAGATCTTCAATGTCGGGGCCGAGCGGATGCTCGGCT
>JAQGLO010000114.1 GCA_028292825.1 Alphaproteobacteria bacterium
ATCGGCCTGCTGGTGCAGTCCAAGCTGGCGGCGGCCGATGCCGCGAAGCTGGTGCTGGGCGAAACCAGCGGCGTCATCGTCACCGCGCTGGCCATCCTGTGCGTGGCGACGCTGGCCAATATCCAGATCATGGAATTGACCCGCACCAACTTCGCCATGGCGCGGGCAGGGCGGTTGCCGCCCGCCTTGGCCACGGTCTCGAAAAGCGGCACGCCGCGGCTGGCGCTGCTGGCAGGCTGCATCGCCATCGGCCTGATCATCCTGGCGGCGGACAGCGTGAAGGGGCAGCTTTATGAGATCCTGCTCGATCTCTACGCGCCCTTCGTGATGATCATCCTGATGTATTTCAGCTTTGCGGTGATCTGGCTGCGCCGCCGGGAGCCGAACCTGCCGCGTCCCTGGAAGATGCCGCTCTATCCGTTTCCCGCCATCCTCAGCCTGATCCTGAACATCGCGTTGCTGCTGCTGTTCCTGACGTCCGACTGGAAGACCGGCATCTGGTCGGCGGTGCTGCTGTTCTGCGCCGTACCGCTCTACTGGCTGGGCAGGAAGCGCTGGCAGCCCGCATAGAAAAACGGCGCCCGGTGAGGGGCGCCGCTTTCTCCAATTCCGGCGATCTTACTGGTTGGCCAGCAGGATCGAGGCGATGATGCCGGTGGCGGCAGCCGCCAGGACATAGTTGTTGTCGACGCGGCGCCATTCATAGCCGCGCGGCGGGCGCGACAGGTGATAGCGGTTGTAATCGGTGACGCGCTGGCCGCGATTCCAGTCATTGCGTTCAATGCGACCGCCCTTGCGCCAGTTGGGATGGTTGTTGTTGTCATGGCGCTGCATCATGGCGGGGCCACCGCGATGGTCATCATGGCGGTCCGGCTGCGCGAAGGCGGCGCTCATCGGGGCGACAAGCAATGTCAGGGCGGTGGTGGCGATCAAAAAGCGTTTCATGGGAATATCCTTTTTCTGTGGTGCTATTACGCCTGTGAGATTGACCTGTTCCCCATGAACCTCAACTGAATGCAATGCGGCGGAAATAAAACACTTGTCGCAAAGTGTGCCGATCATGGCGATCGGCGCAGATCATGCGTGGCCAGTTCCTGCATCACCCAGTCCATGAAGACCTGCAAACGCGCGCTGATCTGGCGATTCTGCGGATACAGCAGCGACAGCGGTGACGGCGAGGGCGGCGTGTCTTCCAGCACCGGCACCAGCGCGCCGCGCGCGATATCTTCGTCCAGTGAATAGCGCGGTATCTGGATCAGCCCCAGTCCCTGGATCGCGGCGGCGCGATAGCTTTCCGCGCCATTGACGGTGAGGATGCGGGGAAGCATCACGGTCTTCAGGATCTTTCCCACCTGGAATTCCAGTGGCATCACGCCGCCGATGGCCGAAGAGCGGAAGCCCACCATCTGGTGTCCCGCCAGCGCATCCCAGCGCCTGGGCATGCCGAAGCGCGCAATGTAACCGGGCGAAGCGCAGGTCACTTCCTGCAGCAGCGCCAGCTGCCGCGCCACCATTCCGCTGTCGGCCAGGTTGCCCACCCTGAGCACGCAATCCACGCCTTCACGCACCAGGTCCACGAAACGGTCGCCTTCCGTCATCACGAATTCGATCTGCGGATAGCGCGCCAGGAATTGCGGCAGCGCCGGCAGAAGGAAGCGCCGCGCCAGCCGGCCCTGCACATCGATATGCAGCAGCCCGCGCGGTTTGGCGCCGAAGGCGCTCTCGGCGTCTTCCACGTCATCCAGGATGGCGAGGCAGCGGCGGTAATAGGCCTCGCCATCCACCGTGGCGCTGACATGGCGGGTGGTCCGCTGCAGCAGGCGCACGCCCAGCCGCGTTTCCAGCTGCTTGACCGCATCGGTGACGGTGGAGGCGGGCAGGCCGAAATCCCGCGCCGCGGCGCTGAAGCTTTTCTGCTCCACGATGCGGGTGAAAATCCGCATGGAATCCAGCCGGTCCATTATCCGAAAATCCCGAATAGTGTTCCCGGATAATGCCAGATTATCCGGGAATGGAAAGAGCCCATCTTCCCGTCAACAAACTAGGAGAATGCCATGACCAAGATTGCACTCATCACCGGCGGCAGCCGCGGCCTGGGCCACAACACCGCGCTCGCCCTGGCGAAGAAAGGCGCCGATGTCGTCATCACCTATCACAGCAGGAAGGACGAGGCCGACGCCACCGTCGCCGCCATCACCGCGCTGGGCCGCAAGGCCGCCGCCTTCCAGCTCGACACCGGCAAGGCTTCGAGCTTTCCCGCCTTTGCCCAGGCGTTGAAGGCCGAACTGAAAAACACCTGGGGCCGCGAGAGTTTCGACCATCTGGTCAACAATGCCGGCATCGGCATCCACGTCCCCTTCGCCCAAACCACCGAAGAACAGTTCGACACCCTGATGAACATCCATCTCAAGGGTGTCTTCTTCCTCACCCAGGCGCTGCTGCCGCTGATCGCCGATGGCGGACGCATCGTGAACCTGTCCAGCGGGCTCGCCCGTTTCAGCCTGCCGGGCTATGCCGCCTATGCCGTGATGAAGGGCGGTGTGGAAGTACTGACCCGCTACCTGGCCAAGGAGCTGGGACCGCGCGGCATCGCCGTCAACACCATCGCGCCCGGCGCCATCGAGACCGATTTCGGCGGCGGCACCTTGCGCAACAACCCGCAGGTCAAGGACTTCGTCGCCGGCGTCACCGCGCTGGGCCGGGCCGGCCAGCCGGACGATATCGGCCCGGCCATCGCCAGCCTGCTCAGCGAGGACAATCGCTGGGTCAACGCCCAGCGAATCGAGATCTCCGGCGGCATGTTTGTGTGAGGGGACCGCTATGCGATTGGAAAACCGGAATCAGCAGGCGGGGCCGCGGCGAGTCTGATCTAATCGCCGCATGAGCGCGAAAAACTGGGGACTGCTGCTGCTGCTCTCGCTGCTGTGGGGCAGTTCCTTTTTCTTTTACAAGATACTGGTCGCGACCCTGCCGCCGGTGACGGTGGTGCTGGGCCGGGTCGGCATCGCCGCCATTGCGCTGAACCTGTGGCTGCTGCTGGGCGGGGCGCGCCTGCCGCCGGGCCGCTGGGGCCGCTTCCTGCTGCTGGGCTTCCTCAACAATGTGCTGCCCTTTGTGCTGATCGCCTGGGGCGAGACCCGCATCACTTCGGGCATGGCGAGCATCCTCAACGCCACCACGCCCATCTTCATGGTGCTGGTGGCGCATTTCGGCACCAGTGACGAGAAGCTCACCTGGGGCAAGATGGTGGGCATCGGCTGCGGCATCGTCGGCACCGTGGTGCTGGTGGGGCCGGCCGCCTTTTCCGGCGTCAGCGCGGTATGGGGCGAGATCGCGGTGATCGTGGCGTCGGCGTCCTATGGCTTTGGCGGCGTCTATAGCCGCCGCTTCAAGGACCTGCCGCCGCTGGTGGCCGCCACCGGGCAGATCACCGGCGGCGCGATTTTGCTGGCGCCTTTATCGCTGGCTTTGGACCATCCCTGGACCTTGCCGATGCCGGGCTGGGAAATTTGGGCGGCGCTGCTGGCCATCGCGCTGGTCAATACGGCGCTGGCCTATTTCGTCTATTTCAAGATGCTGGCCAGTGCCGGCGTCACCTACATCTCGCTCTGCACCTTCTTGATCCCCATCATCGCGCTGTTCCTGGGCGCGATCTTCCTGCACGAAGCGGTGACAAGGCAGGCCATCGCCGGCATGGCGATCATCGCGCTGGGACTGGCGGCGATCGACGGTCGGCTGGTCAGGCTGCTGTCCAGCCGCCATCAATCGAGATGATCGCGCCGGTGATCGAGCGCGCCATGTCGCCCGCCAGATAAAGCGCCAGCGCCGCGATCTCGTCCACCGTCACGAACTGCTTGGTGGGCTGGGCGTCCAGCAGCACATCGTTGATCACCTGCTCACGCGTCAGGCCCCGCGCCGCCATGGTTTCGGGGATCTGCTTTTCCACCAGCGGCGTCCAGACATAGCCGGGGCAGATGGCGTTGGCGGTGATGCCGAAGGTGGCGGTTTCCAGCGCCACCGTCTTGGTGAAGCCGGCAATGCCGTGCTTGGCGCTGACATAGGCCGACTTGAAGGGCGAGGCGACCAGGGCATGCGCGCTGGCGGTGCTGATGATGCGGCCCCACTTCTTCGCCTTCATGTTGGGGATCGCCGCGCGGGTGGCGTGAAAGGCGCTCGACAGGTTGATGGCGATGATCTGGTCCCATTTCTCGGGCGGGAAATCCTCCACCGGCGAGACGAACTGGATGCCGGCATTGTTGACCAGGATGTCGACACTGCCCAGCGTCTTGATGGCGTCCGTCACCATGGCTTCGGTTTCCGCGCCCTTGCTCATGTCGGCGCCGCTATAGATGCACTTGACGTCGAAATCGCTCTCGATGCCGCTGCGCTCCTTTTCGATGGCCGCCGCGTCGCCGAACCCGTTGATGCAGATATCGGCGCCCTGGGCCGCGAATGTGCGGGCAATGGCCAGCCCGATGCCGGAGGTCGAGCCGGTGACCAATGCGACCTTGCCTTTGAGCGACATGCGAAAAACTCCCGGATGTGATGCCCAAGCATGGCACAGCCCTGTGACAGGCGCAGGAGGGATAAAGCCGCATGGCCACAAATTCATCGGAAAAAATGCCGCAAATCAGGGTATGATCCGGCCATGGATACCAAGCCCATCGGCCAGCCCGCCTCCCAATTCGGGGGGCACCGTTATGAACCCATCGAACGTCCCGAACATTGCGGCCGCATCGCCCTGGTGCTGCAGGGCGGCGGCGCGCTGGGTGCCTACCAGGCCGGTGTTTATCAGGCGCTGCACGAGGCGGGGCTGGAGCCCGATTGGGTGTCCGGTGTCAGCATCGGCGCCATCAATTCCGCCCTGATCGCCGGCAACAAGCCCGAACGGCGGCTGGCCGCCCTGTGCGAGTTCTGGGACCGCATCACCAACCGCAGCATCTGGCCCTATACCCCCGACGGCGACATTTTCCGCCAGGCCCGCAACACCGTCTCGGCGCTGACCACCTCGCTGTTCGGCCAGCCCGGCTTTTTCCAGCCGCACAAGATCAGTCCCTGGCAGCTGCCCGCCGGCAACAAGGACGCCACCAGCTTCTACGACGTCTCCGCACTGCGCCAGACCCTGGAAGAATTGGTCGACCTCGAAGTGCTCAACAATGGTGAGGTTCATTGCGCGGTGGGCGCGGTCAATGTGACGACGGGCAATTTCGTCTTCTTCGACAATCGCAGGGAAGAAATCCGCATCGAGCACATCATGGCCTCGGGGGCGCTGCCGCCGGCCTTCCCCATGGTGCAGATCGGCACGGATTATTTCTGGGATGGCGGCATCGTTTCCAACACGCCGCTGCAGCACCTGCTGGCGCAGGCCGACAATCTCAATTCGCTGGTGTTCCAGGTGGACCTGTTCAGCGCGCGCGGCGCCCTGCCGCGCACCATGTCGGACGTGCTGGGCCGTCACAAGGACATCATGTATTCCAGCCGCACCCGCCAGGTGACCGACATGTTCTCCCGCCTGCAGCGCTGGAAAACCCGCTGCTACGAGGCGCTGCTGAAAGTGCCGGAAGGCGAACTCAGCGACGAACAGCGCGAGATGCTGGAAAGCCTGTCCGACCTGCCGCGCGCCACCATCCTGCAGCTGATCTACCAGCAGAAATCCTATGAAGGGAATGCGCGCGATTACGAATTCAGCCCCGATTCCATGCATGAGCACTGGAAGAACGGCCATGAAGACACCCAGCATTCGCTGAAGCGCAAGGACTGGCTGGCGATGCCGCCCAAGAATGTCGGCGTCGTCACCCATGACGTGCACCGGCAGTATGAAGGCCGTTGAACTTGACCATTGACGCGGCGGGCTCGATCGCCGGGCGGCTGGAGCGGCTTCCCGCCACGCGCGGTTTCTGGCGCCGCGTCTCGCTGTTGTCGCTGGGCGGCTTCTTTGAATTCTACGACCTGTTCCTGGCCGCCTATATCGCGCCCGGGCTGGTGAAGTCCGGCATCCTCACCGCCACCACCCCCGGCCTTTTTGGAACAACGGGCGTGGCCGGCTTCGTCGCGGTGTTTTTCGCCGGACTGTTCGTGGGCACCGCTTTGTTCGGCTTCGTCGCCGACCGGGCGGGGCGGCGCATCATCTTCATGGGCTCGCTCCTGTGGTACGCGGCCTGTGCTTTCGTGATGGCCTTCCAGCACGATGCGCACGGCCTCAATCTGTGGCGCTTTCTCTGCGGCATCGGCGTCGGCGTCGAACTGGTGACCATCGACACCTACATCGTCGAACTGGCGCCGCCGCGCCTGCGTGGCCGCGCCTTCGCGTGGGCCAATGTCATCCAGTTCTGCGCCATTCCGCTGGTCGCCTTCCTGGGCTGGCTGCTGGTGCCGCGCACCTTGTTCGGGCTTGAGGGCTGGCGCTTTGTGGTGATGGCGGGATCGCTGGGGGCATTGCTGGTCTGGTTTGTGCGCCGGCGCCTGCCCGAAAGCCCGCGCTGGCTGGCCGGCCATGGCCGCGGCCAGGAAGCCGATGCCATTGTGGAAAGCTGGGAAGTGGAAGCGCGGCTGGAAGGCGCCGAGCTTGCCGAACCAGGGCCGCATGACGACATCCAGGGGCGCGGGTCTTTTTGGGAGCTCTTTCGCAAGCCGCTGCTGGGCCGCACCATCATGCTGATCGTCTTCAACCTGTTCCAGGCGGCGGGCTATTACGGCTTTGCCTCTTGGGTGCCGACCCTGCTGATCGCCAGCGGTATCGCGGTGACCAAGTCCCTGGGCTACACCTTCATCATCGCCATCGCCGCGCCGTTCGGGCCGCTGCTGGGCCTGCTGTTCTGCGACCGCTTCGAGCGAAAATGGCTGATCGTGGGCGCGGCGCTGGCCATCGCTATCGCCGGGCTGGCCTTCACCCAGGCGCGGGGCATGGCGGCGGTAATCCTGTGCGGCGTGGCGCTGACCCTGGCCAACAATGTGCTGTCCTTTTCCTATCACGGCTACCAGCCCGAGCTTTTCCCCACCCGCATCCGGGCCCTGGGCGTGGGCTTTGTGTATTCATTCAGCCGTCTCGCCACCATGTTCAGCGCCTTCGTCATCGCGGGCATTCTCAGGGCCTTTGGTGCGCCCGGCGTGTTTGTTTTCATCGCCGGCTGCATGGGCGTGGTGGCGCTGGTGATCGGCATATTCGGGCCCAGGACGAAGGACCTGCCGCTGGAACAGATTTCCGGATGAACTACCGTCACGGCTATCACGCGGGAAATTTTGCCGATGTGGTGAAACACATCGCGCTGGTGGCCATCATCCAGCACCTGAAAAAGAAAGACACGCCCTTCGCAGTGATCGACACCCATGCCGGGCGCGGGTTCTATGACCTGTCCGGCGAACATGCGGGCAAGACGGGAGAAGCGCAAAACGGCATCGCCCGCCTGCAGTGCCTGGCGGGTGCGATGCCGGATGCGCTGTCAGCCTATCTCGATCTCGCCAAGGGCAATTCCTATCCCGGCTCACCGCTGATTGCCGCCAGGCTGCTGCGGCCGCAGGACCGGCTGACGGCCGTCGAAAAGCATCCGCAGGAATTCGCCGTCCTGAAGGACACCCTGGATCTGTATCGCGAAGCAACGGCCGAGAATCTCGACGGCTATGCCCGGTTGCCCAAGCTGCTGCCGCCTGCCGCGCGGCGCGGGGTGGTGGTGATCGATCCGCCTTTCGAGGCCACCGACGAATTCGAAACCCTGGCGCGCACGGTCACCGCGGCGATCCGCAAGTTCGCCACCGGGATTTACCTGGTCTGGTATCCCATCAAGTCGCAGCCTGCCGCCGACGCCTTCACCAGCGAAGTGCTGGCCGGCGGCGCACGCAAGGCGCTCACCATCGATGTGAAGATCGCCGTGCTGGACGGCAAGCTGGGGCATGCCGGCCTGCTGGTGCTGAACCCGCCCCATGGCTTCGATGCCGCGATGGCCGCCGCCGCCGCCGTCATCGCGCCGCCCATGGACGCCGCCATCACAATCCGGTGGCTGGCCGGCGAATAGCTATTCCCTTTCGGGCACCGGCACGTTGAAGCCGTTCAGGGTGGTGGACACCATGGCGTACAGCCCCACCAGATAGATCAGCTCGTTGCAGCCATGCTGGCCGAAGGTCTTGACGCACAACCGGTACAGGGGCTCGGGCAGGGTGCCGCCGCGCACCAGCGCATAGGCGACATCGAAGGCGACGCTTTCCTGCGGCGTGAGGTCGACCGGCTTCAGATTGGCGACAAGCGTGGCCAGCCGTTCCTCGGTCATGCCTTCGCGCTCGGCCACCGCGATATGGGCATAGATCTCATAGGCGGCATCGAAGCGCGCCCCCACCACCAGGATCACCACCTGGCGGATGGGATCGGGCAGGCTGGCATTGGCGGTCATGGCCAGGGTCAGGTCCCAGATCGCCTTGCCAATACCCGGTTCGTGCAGCCAGGGATTCCACGGCCCCATCAGGGCGCCATCCTCGCGCAGGGTCTGAAAGGCATTGAAGTTGCCGGCAATGCCTTTCTTCATGTCCTCGTAAAGCGGCTTCTGTTCCGGCGTCAGGTCGGCGGGAGCAATCAGGGGCAGGCGCATGGCGAATCCTTTTGCGCAAAGCATGTGATTCCATCATGTCATGCCTGCGACGGCAGGGCGCATAAAACCGTGGCCATGTTTTGTGCAGTCTGTGCCGGCTTCGCCGTGAAAATGTGCAGCGGGCTGAAATCGCGCGCGACAAACATGTCTGCTGATGAGGATTCGCAATGGAATCCTTTGCGTGGGCTCATATGCGCGTTGTGAGGCGCATCGCGCCTGTTACCTTTTCTCGCATTCGCACATCAGCGGAGCGGGGACCATGCAGACACACACAACACGCCGGCAGCTTCTGACGGCCATCGGCATGATGGGCGGCACCGCCGCGCTCTATCAGGCCATGACCACCATGGGCCATGCCGCCGAAACCCAGTTCGCGGGTCCGCCCAACCTGTCGGGCGCGCGCACAGGTGCGAGCGTGCTGGTGCTGGGCGCGGGCCTGGGCGGCATGCTGGCGGCGTATGAACTGAGCAAGGCGGGCTACAAGGTCCGGATTCTCGAATACCAGAACCGCGCGGGCGGGCGTAACTGGTCGCTCTATGGCGGCGACACCTATACCGAGCTGGGCGGCGCCACCCAGAAGGTCGGCTTCGCGCCGGGCCATTACCTCAATCCCGGTCCCTGGCGCATTCCGCACCATCACCGCACCCTGCTGCATTACTGCAAGTCGTTCGGCGTCTCGCTGGAGCCCTTCATCCAGTTCAACCACAACGCCTTTGTCCACAATGAACATGCCTTTGGCGGCAAGCCGGTGCATTTCCGCGAGGCGGCGGCCGACTTCGAAGGCAATGTCGCCGAACTGCTGAACAAGGCGATCGACCAGAAGGCGCTGGATGCCGAACTGACCACCGAGGACAAGGACAAGCTGAAGGAAGCCCTGCGCGGCTGGGGCATGCTGGATGCCGACATGAAGTACAAGACCAACCTCTTGTCGTCCGAGCATCGCGGCTATGAGCGCACCCCCGGCGGCGGCGTCAATGGCGCGCCGATCCCGTCCGAAGTGTTCAAGTTCCGCGACGTCATCGACGTTCAGGTGTGGAAGAACATGGCCTTCTTCATGAACCATGAGATGCAGACCACCATGTTCCAGCCGGTCGGCGGCATGGGCATGATCGGCAAGGCCTTTGCGAAGCAGGTCGGCGGCATGCTGACCTATAATGCCAAGGTGACGAAGATCATGCAGGACAAGGCCGGCGTGACGGTGAGCTATACCGACACCGCCACCGGCAAGGCCACCGAGGCCAAGGCCGACTATTGCGTCTGCGCCATTCCGCTGGGGGTGCTGAACCAGATCGAGAACAATCTCTCCGGCCCCAAGAAATCCGCCATCGCCGCCGTGCCCTATGGCAACCAGGTCAAGATCGGGCTGCAGATGGCGCGCCGTTTCTGGGAGACCGACGATTACATCTATGGTGGCCACAGCTTCACCAGCCAGGACATCGCGCTGGTCAGCTATCCCAACTACAAGCTGTTCGAGGATGGCCCCGGGGTATTGCTGGGCGCCTTCGCCAACGGCGCCGGCGCCTTTCGCCTGGCCGGCATGACGCCAGAGCAGCGCATAGAGGCGGCGCTGGCGCAGGGCGCGGTCTTCCATCCCAAGACCTATCGCAAGGAATTCCAGACCGGGGCTTCGGTGGCGTGGAGCCGCGTGCCCTGGACCATGGGCTGCTGTGCGCGATGGAATGAAGAGACCCGCAAGCAGCATTACCAGACGCTTGTCGCGCTGGAAGATCGCACTGTTCTTGTCGGCGAACACGCATCCTATGTCGGCTGCTGGATGGAGGGGGCGCTGCTGTCGTCGCTGGACGCCATCACCCGCCTGCACAAGCGCGCGCTGGAGGCGTGATCATGATCAAGCACACCGCATTCGCGCTTCTTCTTTTGACTGTTCCCGTACTGGCGCAAGCCAATGCCGGTGGCGACACCGCCGGCAGCTCGGCCAACACCACGGCCAGGCCGGTGACGGGCGAGCAGGTCTATGTCCAGGTCTGCCAGGGCTGCCACATGGCCGACGCCAAGGGCGGCGTGGGCGCGGGGCGCATTCCAGCCCTGGCCAAGAATTCCAACCTGGAAGACCCCTCCTATCCCGTCAGCATGATCGTGCAGGGCAGGGGGGCGATGCCGCCGCTGACCGACCTGCTGAACCCAGCCCAGATCGCTGCGGTCGCCACCTATGTCCGCACCCATTTCGGCAACAACTACAAGAAGCCGGTGAAGGAAGCCGATGTGAAGGCGATCATGGGCCAGTGATTGGCTGGCGGTTGCGCGCGGCGGGGCAAGCAGGCATGTTTTGCGCATGCGCCTGATCCTCGCCGCAGCCCTGCTGTTCGCCACTGCCGCTTCCGCCGCGCCCAAAGCGCCGGACGAGGTGCTGAAGGCCTCGCCCAAAAGCGACTGGCACCGCCTTGATCCCGCCGATCTGCTGGTGATGCAGCTGAAGACCGGCCGCGTTGTCATCGCCCTGGTGCCGGGCTTCGCGCCGCGCACCGTGGGCAACATCAAGAAGCTGGCGCACAGCGGTTATTTCAGCAAAGGCGCCGCCATCATCCGCAGCCAGGACAATTATGTCGTGCAATGGGCGCGAGATCCCGAGCCCAAATCAACCGGGGGCTGGATAGAGTTCGAACGCGGCCCCAGCACGACCTTCCATGCGCTGAAAGACCCTGACACCTACGCTCCGCAGGCCGGATTCGATGGCGACTTCCCCGCCGCCAGCGATGGCAAGACGGAATGGCTGGTGCATTGCTACGGTGTGGTGGGTGCAGGCCGCGACCTGAAGCCGGACACCGGCGACGGTGCGGAGCTATACGCCGTCACCGGCCAGGCGCCGCGTCACCTCGACCGCAACATCACCGTGGTGGGCCGGGTGGTGCAGGGCATGGACCTTCTGTCGTCCCTGCCGCGCGGCGCCGGCGCCATGGGCTTCTACGACAAGCCCGCCCAGCACATGCCCATCCTGTTCACCGGCATCGCCAGCGAAATGCCGGCAAAGGACCAGCCGCGGCTGGAAGCGCTGACCACCGCCAGCAGGAGTTTCGCGGCCTATGTCGAGGCGCGCCGCAACCGGGCCGGACCTTTTTTCATCAGACCCGCCGGCCGCATCGATGTCTGCAACATTCCCCTGCCGGTCCGCCCCCTAAGCCCCTGATCCGGCTGGCTTCTGATTGTTCTTGCCATGAGGGGGCCGCTCCCTTATCACCGCCGGCGGACAGGTGGTCGAGTGGTCGATGGCACCGCACTCGAAA
>JAQGLO010000122.1 GCA_028292825.1 Alphaproteobacteria bacterium
AGGCGCTTCACGCAATGTCCTCCAGCGTCTTTCCCGCCGGCTCGGGCAGGAACAGGATGGCGATCAGGGTGATTGGAAGGGAGACCAGCAGCCATTGCAAGGCGGGACCATGGGCATGGAAATGGTCGTACAGATGGCCCTCCAGCACCAGCGCCACCGCGCCCGCCATGATCTCGACCAGATAGCGCAATCCGCCAACGGTGGCGCGGTAGCGGGTCGGCACGATCTCCAGCGCGAAGCCCGCCACCAGCGTATCGCCGGCGAAGAAGCCGAAGAAGGCCAGGATCCACAATACCGGCAGCGCCCATGTCGCGCCGGTGCCGAAGAACAGCGCGAAGCTGGCGCCGCACAGCGCCACCATGGCGATGGCCATGGGCTTGCGCCCCAGCCGGTCCGACAGCCTTCCGGCCGCGATTGACAGGCCCAGTCCCGCCAGTCCGCCGGGGATCAGCAGCAGGCTGACCTGGCCGGGACTGTAATGCCCCACTTCCTGCAGGTATTTCTGCGCCAGGAAGGTGGCGGGCGACACCGCGAAGCCGAACGCGCCGGCCGCCAGGATGGCGGTGGCGACACGGCCTGGATGCTGGCGCGCAATGTCGCGCAGCAGGCCCAGGAAAGCGCGCAGGTTGAGAGTTTTCGCGCCCTGGCTTTCGAAGCGCCTGGTCTCCGGCAACCGGCGGCGCAGGAATGCCACCAGGAACAGCGACAGCGCGCCGATGAAATACATCGCCCGCCAGCCATGGGGCAGGATGTTGATGGCGCCGAACACCGCCGAGGCGAAACCGGCGCCCAGGAAATAAAACGCCACCAGCGCGCTGTTGCCCCAGCCGCGCGCCAGCGGCGTGATCTCTTCGGCGATGACCACGAAGCACAGCATCTCCTCGGCATAGCCGAAGACGCGGGTGAGGAACTGCGCCCCCACGAAACCGGCATAGCTGGGCGCAAAGGCCGTCGCCAAAGTGAAGACCGCCTGGCCGAACATGGTCACCAGCAACAGCCGTCGCCGTCCCACCAGGTCGGCGCTGGCCGCCAGCAGCAGCGCCAAGAAGGCGGCGACGCGGAAATAGGCCAGGGTCGGCCCGATCTGGTTTTCCGCAATGCCGAGGGAATGCTGGATCTGGGGCGTGGCCAGCCCAAAGACATTGACGTCATAGCCGGCGAACAGCGCCGCGGCTCCCACCAGCAGGATGATGCGTTCGGTGCGACGGTCGATGGTCGCGGGTGGGCGCAGCAGCCACAACACGCGCGCCGGTTTATTGTCGTTCATCGCAGATGTCGCAAACGGTCCAAGGCTCCCTGCAGGATGTAACCGGCCGCCATCTTGTCCACGACATCGTCGCGGCGGCGGCGGCTGGCATCGGCTTCCAGCAGAGTCCGGGTCACGGCGCTGGTGGACAATCGCTCATCCTGGAATACGACGGGCAGGGGGCTGTGGTTCACCCAGTTGCGGCCAAAGGCTCGGGCCGACTGGGCGCTGGGGCCGTCGGAACCGTCCATGTTCAGGGGCAGGCCCACCACCAGTCCGCCGACCCCCTGCGCACTCATTATAATGTCGAGCTGGGCGGCATCGGCCTTGAACTTCCCCCGTTTCAGGGTCTGCATGGGGGTGGCGATGGTCAGGCTGGTGTCGGACAGGGCCAGGCCTATGGTCTTTTCGCCCAGATCCAGCCCCAAAAGCCGTAGGCCGGGGGCGATTTTCAGCTCCTCCAGCGTCAAGACAGCCACGACTTCTCTCCCTTTGGGCCCCTTTTGCTTGCCTCCGGACCCCCCGGTTGGTAGCAAACGGCCCCTACCTAACACAGCAGGAACCTTCATGTCCGTCGACAAGGACACCGTGCGCCGCATCGCCAAGCTGGCCCGCCTGGCCGTGCCGGAATCCAGGCTGGAACCCATGGCCGGCGAACTGAACGGTCTCTTCCAGTGGGTGGAGATGCTGGGCGAGGTCAATGTCGAAGGCGTGGTCCCGATGACGTCGGTGGTGGCCCAGAAACTGAAGTGGCGCGAGGACAGGGTGACCGATGGCGGCCAGGCCGACGCCGTCACCGCCAATGCGCCGGGTGGCGAGGATCACTTCTTCGTCGTGCCCAAGGTGGTCGAGTAATATGTCTGATCTGACAAGCATGACCCTGGCCGAGGCGCGCGACGCGATCCGGGCCAAGAAGATTTCCTCCCGCGAACTGACCGGCGCCTTCGTCACCGCGATCGAGAAGGCGCGTCCGCTGAACGCCTTCATCACCGAAGCCGGCGATGCGGCGCTGGCTGCCGCCGACGCCGCCGACAAGCGTATCGTCGCCGGAAGCACCGGCGCGCTGGAAGGTCTGCCGCTGGCGATCAAGGACCTGTTCTGCACCAAGGGCGTCAAGACCACCGCCGCGTCGAAGATTCTGGGCAACTTCATCCCGCCGTATGAATCCACCGTCACCCAGAATTTGTGGGACGCCGGCGCCGTCATGCTGGGCAAGACCAACCTGGACGAATTCGCCATGGGCTCGTCCAACGAGACCAGCGCCTTCGGCCCGGTGTTCAATCCCTGGCGCGCCAACAACTCCAACGCCAATCTCGTGCCCGGCGGCTCATCGGGCGGTTCGTCCGCCGCCGTCGCCGCCGACCTGTGTCTGGCTGCCACCGGCACCGACACCGGCGGTTCGATCCGCCAGCCCGCCGCCATCACCGGCCGCGTCGGCCTTAAACCCACCTATGGCCGCTGCTCGCGCTACGGCATCGTCGCCTTCGCCTCGTCGCTGGACCAGGCGGGGCCCATGACCAAGACGGTGCGCGACGCCGCCATCATGCTGAAGACCATGGCGTCGGTGGACCCGAAAGACTCCACAAGCGTGGATGTGCCGGTGCCCGATTACGAAAAGCTGCTGGACGGCGGCATCAAGGGCCTGCGCGTGGGCATCCCCAAGGAATATCGGGTGGCAGGCGCCGCGCCCGAGGCCGATGCCTTGTGGGACAAGGGCGTGGAATGGATGAAGGCGCAGGGGGCCGAGATCGTCGAAGTCTCGCTGCCGCACACCAAATACGCGCTGCCCACCTATTACATCGTGGCGCCGGCGGAATGTTCCTCCAACCTGGCGCGCTATGACGGCGTCAAGTTCGGCTACCGGGCCGAGGGCGCCCGCGACATCACCGATCTCTATGAGCGCAGCCGCGGCGAGGGCTTCGGCCCCGAAGTGCAGCGCCGCATCCTGATCGGCACCTATGTGTTGTCGGCCGGCTATTACGACGCCTATTATTCCCGCGCCCAGAAGCTGCGCACCCTGATCAAGCGCGACTTCGAGGTGGCGTTTGAAAAGTGCGACGTGCTGCTGACCCCGGCCACCCCCGGCCCGGCCTTCGCCGTTGGCGCCAAGACCACCGACCCGCTGGAGATGTACCTGCAGGACGTCTTCACCGTGACGGTGAACCTGGCGGGACTGCCCGGCATCGCCGTACCGGCTGGCCTGACCTCCACGGGCCTGCCCATGGGCCTGCAGCTGATCGGCAAGGCCTTTGACGAGGCCACGCTCCTTCGCGCCGCCTTTGCGGTGGAAACAGCCGCCGGTTTCAAACATTCCCCCGCCAAATGGTGGTCCGTATGAACGCGCCGATAAAGAACAAGCTGCTCAAGGGTGAAACCGGCGATTGGGAGATCGTGATCGGCATGGAAGTCCATGCCCAGGTCCTGTCCAACTCCAAGCTGTTTTCCGGCGCCTCCACCGAATTCGGCGGCGAGCCCAACAGTCATGTCTCGTTCATCGATGCCGGCTTCCCCGGCATGTTGCCGGTGATCAATGAGAAATGCATCGAACAGGCGGTGCGTACCGGGCTGGGCCTGAAGGCCCAGATCAATCTGCGTTCCCTGTTTGATCGCAAGAATTATTTCTATCCCGACCTGCCCCAGGGCTATCAGATCAGCCAGTACAAGGACCCTATCGTGGGCGAGGGCGAGGTCTTTATCGACCTGAAGGACGGGGAAACCATCCGGGTGGGCATCGAACGGCTGCATCTGGAGCAGGATGCGGGCAAAAGCCTGCACGACCAGCACCCCGACAGCAGTTTCGTGGACCTGAACCGTTCCGGCATCGCCCTGATGGAGATCGTCACCAAGCCGCACATGCGCTGCAGCGAGGAAGCCGCGGCGTTCCTGAAGAAATTGCGCGCCATTGTCCGCTATCTGGGCACCTGCGACGGCAATATGGACGAAGGCTCGATGCGGGCCGACGTCAATGTCTCGGTCAGGAAGCCAGGCGATCCGCTCGGGACGCGCTGCGAGATCAAGAACGTGAATTCCATCCGATACGTGGGCCAGGCCGACGACTATGAAGCGCGCCGCCAGA
>JAQGLO010000133.1 GCA_028292825.1 Alphaproteobacteria bacterium
CCAGGCGGTTGGCGCCATGCAGCCCGGTGGCGGCGCATTCGCCCACCACCCACAGGCCGGGCAAGGACGAGCGGCCGGCGGCGTCCGAAGCGATGCCGCCCATGTGATAATGCGCCGCCGGCGCCACCGGGATCGGCTGCACAGCGGGATCGATGCCCGCCGACATGCAGGCTGCGAAGACGGTGGGGAAGTGGCGGGAAAAGTCAGCACCGATAGCGTCGCGACAATCCAGATAGACCTGCTGCCCCGACGCGATCTGGCGGTGGATGGCGCGCGCCACGATATCGCGGGGCGCCAGTTCCGCATCGTTGTGAATGCGGGTCATGAAACGTTCACCGCGGGCATTGACCAGCACCGCGCCTTCGCCGCGCAGCGCCTCGGTCGCCAGCGGCGCGGGATCGCGGCCGACGGCGATCGCGGTGGGATGGAACTGCACGAATTCGGGATCGGCGATCACCGCGCCGGCGCGCGCCGCCATGCCCAGGCCTTCGCCGCGCGCTTCCAGCGGATTGGTGGTGACGCCGTACAGCGCCCCCAGCCCGCCGGTGGCCATGATGACGGCCCGGGCGCGGAACAGAATCAGCCGTGCATCGCTGCCGATGCCCGAGCGGGCAAAGATGCCGGTGACGCGGCCATTCTCCATCGCCAGCTCGACGGCATGAAAGCCCTCCAGCAAGGTGATGCCGGCGGCCTCGCCGGCGCGCGCCGCCAGGGTGGCGGAAATCGCCGCGCCGGCGCCATCGCCCTTCACATGCACAATGCGGGGCAGGGAATGGGCCGCCTCGCGGCCCAGGGCCAGCGACCCGTCCGCCATGCGGTCGAACGGTGCGCCATAGCCGATCAGGTCGGCAATGCGTTCCGGGGCCTCGCGCGCTACCAGATCGACAATGCCCGCGTCACACAGACCCGCGCCCGCCACGACGGTATCATGGGCATGACTTTGCCAGCTGTCGTCCGCGCCCATGGCGGCGGCAATACCGCCCTGCGCCCAGGCGCTGGAGCCCGACAGGCCGGGACGCGTCCCCGCCAGCACGATGGACGGCATGGGTGCGAGTTTCAGGGCCGTGAAAAGTCCGGCAATGCCGGCGCCCAATATCAGCGCGCCGTCGGTCTCGACGACATTGTCTATGCGGTTCATGGCGCTATTTCACAGCCAGCATGCGGTCGATCGGCGCCTTCGCGCGCGCGGCCACATCGGCGGGTACGATCACTTCCGTGGTCATGGTCTGCAGCGCGTGCAGGATGCCGTCCAGGGTGATGCGCTTCATGTGCGGGCACAAATTGCAGGGGCGCACGAAATCCACCTCGGGATATTCCACCGCGACATTGTCGCTCATGGAGCATTCGGTGATCATCACCACCCGCTGCGGCCGGTGGCTGCCGACATAGTCGATCATGGCGGCGGTCGAGCCGGCGAAATCGGCTTCCGCCACCACTTCGGGCGGACATTCGGGATGCGCCAGCACAATGATGCCGGGATGGGCGGTGCGATAATCGCGGATTTCCTGCGCCGTGAAGCGCTCATGCACCTCGCAGGCGCCTTCCCAGGTGATGACCTTGACGCCGGTCTTGGCCGCGACATTGCGGGCCAGATACTTGTCCGGGATCATGATCACGGTATCGACGCCGAATTCGCGCGCGATGGTCTCCACCACCTTTACGGCATTGCCGCTGGTGCAGCAGATGTCGCTCTCCGCCTTCACCTCGGCGGAGGTGTTGACGTAGGTCACGACGGGCAGGCCGGGATATTTCTGCTTGAGGAGCCGCACATCGGCACCGGTGATGGAGGCGGCCAGCGAACAGCCGGCTTCCATCGAAGGGATCAGCACTGTCTTGTCCGGCGACAGGATCTTGGAGGTTTCCGCCATGAAGTGGACGCCCGCCTGCACGATCACCTTCGCGGAGGTCGTGGACGCTTCGCGGGCAAGGGCTAGGCTGTCGCCCACGAAATCGCCCACGCCGTGGAAGATTTCAGGGGTCATGTAGTTGTGCGCCAGGATGACGGCGTTCTTCTCGCGCTTCAGCCGGTTGATCTCGGCGATCACGGGTGCATAGGCGATCCACTCCGCCCGGGGAATGAAGTTCGCCACCTTGGCGTAGACGCCGTCCGTGGCGCGGGCGACGGCATCGGTATAGGCCAGTTCAACACCCATCTGGGTTCTCCCGGACTGCGTCACATTAATACTCATTTCGAGTATATATGTGGTGCAAAAAACCCGGCCTTCAAGGAGCCGGTTCGGTCTTTATGCTACACCGGAGCATATTGTGGTCAAGAGTCGGATCGACGCGGATCAGCCTTGCACGACACGCGCGTGACGATTTTCGCACAAATCAGGCGTTTTTGATTCGCCGAACACCCAGCCGAACCCCCGGCGCCTGGCGTTCCCGCAGCACTTCGCGGCGGAAGCGGAACAGTTCGGCGGGGCGCCCGCGGGAGGTTGCCGCCCATTTCCCGGTGCCTTCCACCAACCCCTGGTCCGCCACCAGGCGTCGGAAATTCTGCTTGTGGAGGCGCAGTCCCGCCAGCGCCTCCACCGCCCGCTGCAGTTCCAGCAGGGTGAAAGTGGGCGCCATCAGCTCGAACACGACGGGGCGGTATTTCAATTTGCCGCGCAACCGCGCGATGGCCGTGGCCAGGATGCGGCGATGGTCGAACTGCATCGCGGTACCCAGCGCCTGCTTCACCGGCTTGCCGGCGTCGCGGTAGAATTCCTCCACCAGCCCCGCCTCATACAGAAGCTCGTAGCGTTCCAGCACCCGTTCTTCATCCCAGCCTTCGCCGAAACAGACATTGACGCGCTCGCGCCGCAGCTCGGCGCTTTCCGCATTGGGCGCATCCTTCACGAATTTCTTCAGCGCCGGCAGGATAGCGCTGTCGATCATCGCGGGCCTGGTATCGCGCCAGTCTTCCCACGGGAAATAGTGATACCAGCCGCGCCATTGGGTTTCCGGCGCTTCCTTGCCCTGCCGGGTCAGCGCCAGATAGCCCACCGATACGACGCGCGCCGACCCGTCGCCCGACGACGACAGATGCCGGCCCTTGTCGCCAAACGTATAAAGCTGCTCGGTATAGCCCAGATCGAAGCGCGTCTGCTCGCCCACCCATTTGCGCAGGCCCGACTCCAAAGTGCGATGCTGGACGGGATTGAAAGGTCCGAAGGGCAGGGCGTCATCCGCGCCTTCATGGCTGACCACCAGCACCGAAGGCCGTTCGCCTTCCACCGAGACAATGGCGGCCGACAATCCGATGGAGACATTGTCTTTCGGGTTCACAGATTCACCAGCGGGAAGGTGGTGGTGACGCCTTCCTCCACCAGCAACGCCGGTCCCATGCTGTTCAGGGCGCCGATCATGCGGCCGCCGCGTCCCAGCGCGTCATCCGCATGCTGCACAAGAAGACGGTTGGGCTGCGCGTGCGGCGCGCGCTGGCGGATGGCGCGGGCGATCTCGATCTCGCGATTTTCGCCCAGCCGGTCGCAGAGGATGGCAAAGGCCGATGCCATGGAGCGCGAGATCCCCGCCCAGCAATGGATCACCATGGGGCGGGACATGTCCCAGCCGCGGGAGAATTCCAGCAGCTGGTCGATGTGGGCACGCGCGGGTGGGGCGGTGCCGGCGGCCGGGTCCACAATATCGTTCACCCCAAGCTTCAAGTGCCGCGCCGCCGGAAAGCCGTCCGGGGTTGCGATCATGTGCTCGGGGGACAGGAGGCTCACCAAATGCGATGGGCCATGGACAGCAAGGGCCTCGGAAAGGCTCGACAGGGGCGTGACCAGAAGGCGGGGCATGGCGTCAGCCTTTTAGCACCCTAATGAGTATAAAGCCGGGCAAATCTGGCCAGGAACAGGGCCTGGGCCTCCGCCGTGCTGACAGGGGTCAGGCGGGGCGTTTTCAGGGCCTTGGGGGGGCTTCCAAACAGGCGACGGGCCTCAGGCTCCTCAAACCCGGCAAGCTGGATGGCCTCGTAATAAGCCGACAGATGGTCCGCCCGCTTGAACAGGGTCTTCAGCGCAGCAGGGACCTGCGCGGACAGGCCAAAGCGCAGGTGAATTGCCGACTGAAGTCTTTCCTCCAAGGCCTTGTAATTGATACCAACCGCAGCCTTGAACGGGCTTATGAGGTCACCGACAACATACTCGGGTGCATCGTGCAGCAAGGCCATCAGCCGCGCTTCCCTGGCGAGGCGGGGCGACAGTTCGCCGACCAGCCGCTCCACCAGCACGGAATGCTGGGCGACCGAGAAAGCGTGCGCCCCGCGGGTCTGGCCGTTCCAGCGCGCCACCCGCGCCAGTCCATGGGCGATATCGGCAATTTCGACATCCAGGGGGCTGGGTTCCAGCAGGTCGAGCCTGCGGCCGCTCAGCATGCGTTGCCAGGCGCGCGGCGGAAGAGAGGTGCGGTCAGGCATGGCAGCCAATCATTTTTGCTTTTCGTGCAAATTTATTTCGACACAAAGGTTCCGCGCCAAGGTGCCGCATCAGCCTCCATCTGCGCAATTCCTGTGCAGGATGCAACCGCCGATGCGCGATGGGTACGGTCCAATACGCGGCAGAGGCGTGGAATTTAACGACTTCTCCATCAAGATTGAGAGCCCGTTAAAGGCCGCGCGTTTCGCCGCATGGTTCAGGCCGCGTAACCTCAACTGTGCATTCATGTTTTCCAACTAAGACGGTGGGGCAATAGCGATTGTTACAGCCATTCCATGCCGCCCCTGATCGATCCGATGCAGCAGGACAAGCACGACAGGCCGTCCAGCCTGGCGGCGACGCTCGCCTTTTTTGTCGCCGGCATGGTGGTAGGGCTCGGCCTGGTGTCCGACCTGGGCGGGGAGTTTACCGCCGGCCTGATCATCGTGGCGGGGCTCAGCTTCGGCGTCTCGGTCCTGTCGCGCGTGGCGGAAAACACGCGCAAGCGGGTCACCGCCGGCGAGGCCAGTTATCGCGCCTTCTTTGATCACGCGGTCGACGGCATTTTCCGCACCACGCCAGAAGGCCATTACCTGGCGGTGAACCAGGCGCTGGCAGACATCTATGGCTATGCTTCGCCCGAAACCCTGATGAGCGGGCTCACCGACATCAGCGCCCAGCTCTATGTTGAAACCCGCCGTCGCGCTGAATTCCACACGCTGATGCAGGCCAATGACGTGGTCAACAACTTCGTATCGGAGATCTATCACCGTTCGGGCCGCCGCATCTGGATCTCCGAAAACGCCCGTGCCGTGCGCGACTGGTCCGGCGCGTTGCTCTGCTACGAAGGCACGGTCAAGGACGTCACCGAAAAATTCGAGCAGGAGCGCGCCCTGCGCGCCGCGCTGCGCCAGGCGGAGATCGCCAACAAGATGAAGGCCGCCTTCCTGGCCGCCATGAGCCATGAACTGAAAACGCCCCTGAACGCGGTGCTGGGATTCTCGGAGATTATCCGCGACGAGGTGCTGGGGCCGGTTGGCCACGACATGTACCGCGACTATGCCGGCGACATCCACAAGAGCGGCACGCGCCTGCTGACGGTCATCAACGACGTGCTGGACGTGTCGCGGCTGGAAGGCGGCCTTCTGATCCTGGATGCGCGGCCCGAAAACATCCTGGATGTGGTGGAAGCCGCCATCAAGCAGGCGCGCACCATCACCCATGACAACCGCAGGATCGAGATCGACATTCCCGCCGACATGCCTGCGCTGCAGGTCGATCCGCGCCGCCTGGCCCAGGCCATCGGCAACCTCCTGGCCAACGCCCTGAAATTCACGCCGGAATCGGGCGAGGTACGCTTTGGCGCCCAGATCGCCGCCGACGGCACCGTGCTGCTGACGGTGGAAGACAGCGGCATCGGCATGGAACAGGAAACCATCGCTGCCGCGCTGGAGCCTTTCCGCCAACTGGACGGCAGCCTGGCGCGGCGTTTTGAAGGCGCCGGCCTGGGCCTGTCCATCGCCAAGGCGCTGGCGGAGCTGCATGGCGGCGCGCTGAGCGTGAAAAGCGCGGTGGGCGAGGGCACTATCGTCACCATCACCTTGCCTGCGGGCCGGCTGGGCCTGAAGATCAGCCCTGCAAAAGTCGCATAATTATTCTGTTTGGCGCGGGCCGCTGGCGGGATAAACACCGTGCCATGACAAGTTCCGCACTCGTGCTGTTTTCGGGCGGCCAGGATTCCACCGTCTGCCTCGCCTGGGCATTGGCGCGCTTCGACCGGGTGGAAACGGTGGGCTTCGACTATGGCCAGCGTCACAGCGCCGAACTGGCGGCGCGGCCGCGCATCCTGGAAAAGCTGGCCAGTGACAAGCTGGGCGCCGATCACCTCCTGTCACTGGACGTGCTGAAGCAGATCGGCGGCAGCGCCCTGACAGACGATGTGAAGATCGAGATGGGCGCCAGCGGGCTTCCCACCACCTTCGTGCCGGGCCGCAACATCCTGTTTCTCACGGTGGCGGCGGCGCTGGGCTATCGCCGCGGCATCGCCGAGCTGGTGGGCGGCATGTGCGAGACCGATTTTTCCGGCTATCCCGACTGCCGCGACCAGACGGTGCAGGCCACGGCGCGGGCGCTGAGCCTGGGCCTGGCGCGCGACATCACGGTGCACACACCCCTGATGTGGATCGACAAGGCCGCGACCTGGGCGCTGGCCGAAGAACTGGGCGGCCAGGCGCTGGTGGATCTGATCGTGGCGGAAACCGTCACCTGTTATAATGGCGATCCCGCGCCGCATGACTGGGGCAAGGGCTGCGGCGAATGCCCGTCCTGCGCACTGCGCGCCTCCGGCTACAAGAAGTACCGCGGCGCATGACCTACACCGTCAAGGAAATCTTCTACACGTTGCAGGGCGAAGGCGCCCAGGCGGGACGTGCGGCGGTGTTCCTGCGCTTTACGGGCTGCAATCTGTGGAGCGGATTGGAACGCGATCGCGCAGAAGCCATCTGCAGGTTCTGCGACACCGATTTCATCGGCACCAATGCCGATGGTGGCAAGTTCGCCGATGCTGCGGCGCTGGCGCGCGCCGTCTTCGCGCAATGGCCGCAAGCTGCCAAAGGCAAGCCCTATGTCGTCTGCACCGGCGGCGAGCCGCTGCTGCAGCTCGACGCGCCCGCCATTGCGGCCCTGCATGACATGGGTTTTGAGATCGCCATCGAAACCAACGGCACTCTGTTGCCGCCGTCCGGGATCGACTGGATCTGCGTCAGCCCAAAGGCTGATGCGCAGCAGAAATTGATGCATGGCGACGAACTGAAGCTGATCTATCCGCAGGCCGGCGCCGATCCGGAACGCTTCGCCGGCCAGGATTTTCGCAACTTCTTCCTGCAGCCGATGGACAATGCCGACCGGTCGGCCAATACCGAGGCGGCGACGCGTTACTGCCTGGATCATCCGCAATGGCGGCTATCCCTGCAGACTCACAAGCTGATCGGAATCCGCTGACCAGACCCGCGCGCCGCGAGGGTGTAAAGGACGGTTAGATAGCCATCTAACAACCCTCATCGGAGGGTTGCATGGATTCCTGGCCTGTCGTTATCAGCTTTTCGGTCTGCGCCGCGGCCGTGCTGGCCTATGGTTTCCTGTTCGCGGCCTAAAACCTGGTCACGATCTTGTCCATCTCCGGCCGGGGTCGTTCTTCCAGTTCATCCTTGGCCGTGCCGATATAGAGGAAGCCCGCCACCCGCTCGCCGGGCTTCAGACCCAGCTTCTCTTTCACCGCCGGATGGAAGGCGTACCATTCCGTCAGCCAGTTGCCGACAAAGCCCAGTGCGGTGGCGGCAATCAGGATGTTCTGGCATACCGCGCCCGCGGACAGTTCCTGTTCCCATACCGGAACCTTGTGCATCTCCCGCGCCGACGAAATCACGCCGATCACCAGCGGTGCGCGCAGAAAGCGGCCCCGTTCCTCTTCAATGTGTTTCTCCCGCTCGCCTTCGGCCTCCAGCACGTCCGCCAGGATATCGCCGGCGCGGGCGCGGCCATCGCCTTCAAACACGATAAAGCGCCAGGGAAACAGCTTGCCATGATCGGGGGCCCGGGCGCCGGCGAGCAGAATGTCCGCCAGCTGCTTTTTGGAGGGCCCGGGGGCTTTCATGGCTTTGGCCGAGCCGGACCGGCGGGTGAGCAGGAGGTCCAGTGCCTCCGGCGCGGGGTGGTTGAACAGGGGCTGTTTGGACATCTGAGGCCTTAAATGGGGCGGAAAAGGGCTTACCTTACCCGGAGCCGGGGAGAAAAGCCCGGTTCCGGGCGTTTTGAAATTTTACAGCCTTCCGTGGTAAAAGCACCGCCTTCAAAGGAGCCGTCATGGCCACACCGCGCGAGAAAGTCTCTTCCGTCGATCCCGTCTGGAACGCCCTTCGCCAGCAGGCCGAAGCCATGGCGGGACGCGAACCGGCGCTGGCCGGTTTCGTCCACGCCACCATCCTGCAGCATGAGCGGCTGGAGCAGGCGCTGACCTACCATCTGGCCCGCAAGCTGGGCGGCGAGGATATGAGCCCGCTCGCCGTACGCGAGATGTTCGATGACGCCGTCGCCGCCGATCCCGCAATCGGCCAGGCGGTGCGCGCCGACCTGTCGGCGGTGTTCGAGCGCGACCCCGCCTGCCACTCCTATGTCGAGGCCTTCCTGTTCTACAAGGGCTTCCACGCGCTGGAGAGCTTCCGCATTGCCCATTGGCTGTGGAGCCGGGACCGCAAGGCCATGGCGCTGTTCATACAAAGCCGCATCTCCAATCTCTTCGCGGTGGACATCCATCCCGCCGCCCGCATCGGCCAGGGCATCATGCTCGACCATGCCACCGGCATCGTGATCGGCGAGACGGCGGTGGTGGAAGACGATGTCTCCATCATGCAGGACGTGACCCTGGGCGGCACCGGCAAGGAATCCGGCGATCGCCATCCCAAGATCCGCCGCGGCGTGCTGATTTCGCTGGGTGCCAAGGTGCTGGGCAATATCGAGATCGGCGAATACAGCCGCGTCGGCGCCGGTTCGGTGGTGCTCAAATCCGTGCCGGCCCACTGCACCGCCGTGGGCGTGCCGGCCAAGCTGGTCAATTGCGATTGCGGCGAAAATCCCTCGCAGGCGATGGACCACTACATCGAGGAACTGCCCGACAATACGGGTTGAATTCCGCTTTCAGCCATGCGAGTTGGTGCTCGCTTTTGATGAGGTACTGGCCTTGACCCGCAGCGAACTCTGGCGCCTGGAAAAATACCTGCGCACCCTGTTCCGCCTCGACACCATCACCGTTGTTGAGCGTCCCAAACAGCCGGATTCGGTGGAAGTGCACATTGCCGGTGAATTTGTCGGCGTGCTGTTCAAGGACGAGGAAGACGGCGAAGTCTCCTATGCCTTCAACATGGCGATCCTGGAAATGGATCTGCCCGAGCCCCCGACCAGCCGGGTCTAGCCCGCGCCGCCCGAAGGGCGGCAATTTACCGGCTCGCCTTGAATTTCGAAACCAGTGCATCTGCGCCGCCGGCCATTTCGCGCCAGCGCGCCAGATAGGCGCGCTTGAAGCGCCAGCTGAGACTGAGCGTCCTGGCCAATGGCCGGTCCACCGCGACACAGTTGGGACTGGCAAGTTCGCTAGCCGCCCGTTCGCACAGCAGCAGCAACAGGCCGTCCGGACCCGATCCCGCGAAAAGATCGTTCTGCTCGTAGCCGGAATCGGCACGGAAACGGTATTGCGTCAGCTCGAACGGTCCCGCGGACTGGGTTTCGATATAGGGCTTGTAGATGCGGTTCAGCCGGGCAACAGCGTCCAGATTGCTCGCATCCCGGCGCAGCGACAGATGGATGACGGGCGAGTCCGGCGCATTGCCCTGGAACAGCCGGGCGTCGGCGTCGGAATAGCCGCGCCACGAAGGAAACAGGGCCGCCAGCGCCAGGCCGTCCTGCTCACCGCCGGCACGGGCGGAGGCGTTCTCGATGTAATTGGCGGGAATGACGAAGGCGGTGCCGCGCACCGTCAGATGCACCAGGTTCGACTTGCCGGTTGGCGCCGCCGCGGGGCGTGGACCGGGGCGCAGGTACCAGCCCAGGAACAGTCCCGACAGCAGCAGGATCGCGAAAGCGAGGGCAAACGGGATCAGCCAGCCGGAATGGCCGTGCATCTCTTCGCGTCCGCTTTCCATGCTCATGCGTGTCCCACGCCGCTGTCTTAGCACCATGGCGGGCGGCGGGCAGGTGGCTTGCCCAATTCTTGCGACGCGTGACCAGGAAACCTCATTTTCGCGTCAAATCGGGACATGCTCACCATCTTCAAGGCCGCGGCCGCCTTCGCGATCGCCGCCGTGATAACCGGCACCTCGCCGCCCCTCAGCCCGCAATGGCGGGCCGTGGCGGCAGACCTTCACCAGGCCCATGCCCCGGGCAAGGTGAAAGCGGGGCTGGCTGCGCTGTTCCATCAAGGGAAAGGCTGACACAGGGGCTCTATGCGACATTTCATACTGTTGATGTTCTCGGTTGTCGGGGGCCTGACCCTGTCCGGCATCGTGGCCAATTTCTATCGCCTGATCGCTCGAAAACCGGAAAGTCCGGCGGCGACCTGGGCCTATTACGGGATAATGCTGCTGGCGGGTCCCAGCGTGCTGTTCGAAAATTCGACCCGGTCCTTCCGCAAGAAGGAATGTTCCAGCTTCGCCTATGGCTTCGCCGTCTGTCTGGCGGCCTATTGGGCCTTCATGCTCGGCCTGGTCGTCATCGACACCAGCATGATGCTTTAAAAAAGGGCGCGGACCAAAGTCCGCGCCCTTTTCCGTTCTAAAGAACCGTCAGCATGCTGGCGACGAGGGGATGGCGCACAATGTCGCCTTCCGCCAGCCGCACCACCGGGATGTCCGCAAGCTTGTCCAGCCGGGCCGCAATGTCGGCCAGGCCGGAAATGCCGGGCAACAAATCCGTCTGATCGGGATCGCCGGTCAGCACCATTGTGGAACGCCAGCCCAGCCGCGTCAGCAGCATCTTGATCTGGGTATAGGTGCAGTTCTGCGCCTCATCGATCACCACGAAACATTCGCTGAGGGTGCGGCCACGCATATAGGCCACCGGCGCGATCTCGATGATGCCGTCGGCCAGCATCGCCTTGAGCCGCTTGGTGCCCAGTCTTTCGGTCAGTGCGTCGTAGAGCGGGCGCAGATAGGGCGCCAGCTTCTCCTGCAGGTCGCCAGGCAGGAAGCCCAGGCTCTCGCCCGCCTCCACAGCCGGGCGCGACAGCACGATCCGCGTGACCTTGCCGCTTTCCAGTGCTTCCACGGCCTTGGCGATGGCCAGATAGGTCTTGCCGGTGCCCGCGGGCCCCAGCGCCAGCACAACGCTGTTGGTATCGACGGCGTCCATGAACTGCTGCTGCGCCGGGCTCATGGCCCGGACATTCTTCACATATTTTCGGTCTCGAAATTGGCCATCGGGGTCATGCGGTGTCCAGGATTTAGACGACTGGCTGGAGCGGGCAGGAAACAGCGGATGCACATTTTCTTGTGCAAAGGCAGAGTCACGCGACTTCGAACGCATGGAGCGTTTGGCCATGGATACTCCCGATGTGATGGATAAGAGGTGTGAGCGAAGGAGAGGGGCTGTCCGGCGAACCGGCCCTTGAAAACATCGGCGAACGCAGTGCGATGTGCACCAGTGCCTTTACCCCCGTAAGCAGGCGACTCGATTCGCCTGAATTAAGGGTATCCATTTTCCCGCGAAGGTGTGTGAATAATTCAAGGCAAACAGCTTATGGATTGGGCATGTATATTTACGAACTCGACGGCGTGAGGCCGGACATTGCCGAACAGTGTTATGTCGCGCCGGATGCCGTGCTGATCGGCAAGGTGCGCTTGCTGAAAGGCGCCAGCGTCTGGTTCGGCGCCGTGCTGCGCGGCGACAATGACTGGATCACCATCGGCGAGAATTCCAACGTGCAGGACCACAGCGTCATTCATGCCGATCCGGGACAGCCGGTCACGGTCGGCGCCGGCGTTACCATCGGCCATCGCGTCATCGTGCACAGCGCCAGTGTGGGGAACAATTCGCTGATCGGCATGGGCGCGATTTTGCTCAACCGCGCCCGCATCGGCGCCAACAGCCTGGTGGGCGCGGGCGCGCTGGTGACGGAAGGCAAGGTATTCGAAGATGGCAAGATGATCCTGGGTGCACCCGCCAAGGCGATGCGCGAACTGACGCAAGAACAGATCGAAGGCCTGAAACTGTCAGCGAAAATCTACGTCGCCAATGGCGCGCGCTATACGAGGAACTTGAAGCTAGTCTAGGCGCGCCTTGATGGAATGGCGCGCTACGCGCGCTTTGCGGTGCGCTTCTCGGGGCCGGCATATTCGGCCGGGCGCGTCCACATCTTGCGGATGCGGGTGTCGCTTTCGGGGCCGAAGTTGAACCAGGCGGCCTTGTCATGCGCGGCATCGACGATGAACAGGGTGTCGAGCTTGCCCAGCTTCTGCACCAAGGCGTTGCGGATGGTATTGATCGAGGCCTCGCTGGACAGCACCCAGGCCTGGCCCATGAAACGGTGCGCCGTGCCCAGGTTGAAAATCTCCTCTTCCAGCCCCGAGATGGAACTCGACTTCATGTCGGCGATCACCACGAAATGGGACGGCAGGCCGGTGGAAAGCTCGCGTTCGGCGCGCGAGCCGAAACGGTGCGGCTGTGGTTCGCTGGCCGGGGTTTCCTCGGCGTGGAACAGGGGCGCCAGCTCGGTGTCTTCCGACGCCGGATGAAACTGTTCTTCGCCGGCACGCGCGACCAGGGAATGGTCCGCCAGCCGGTTTTCGGCATGAAAGGCCTGCATCTGTTCGAGGCTGTAGGGGCCATAAACGCGGCCGCCAACGCTGATGGTCCAGGATTCAGACATGTGCCGCAGGTGCCAGGGATTTCTGCCTGGAACAGTAGGCCTCAATGGTTACGCAAGGGTTTCCGGCAGGCCCCCGCAACCGGTGTCCAGGAACGAAAACCCCGGCGCAAGGCCGGGTTTTCATGAACAATCGGGAAGGTTTACAGGAATTCCCATTCGCCATTGCGGCGCTGGCAGGCGGTTCCATCGCGGTCGAACTCCCGGCCCCGGCGATAGACGACCTGGGTGAAGTCGCGGCAGAGGCGGCCGCCCCGGCGATATTCGCGGTTGGTGACGATATAGCCGCGATTGGGGCCACGCCGCCATTCGGCGCGGCGGCCGACCGGGCCGCGGAAGCTTTCATTGTAGGAACGCGCTGCATAGGGACGGTCATCGCAGTCCATGTCGCGGGAAATGGCGTTGCCAGCCAGTCCGCCCAGAAGCGCGCCGCCGATCACCGCACCGCCATTGCCGCGGCTGACCGCGCCGCCCAGGACACCGCCGGCGATGGCGCCCAGGATGGTGCCGCCGGTATGGTCGCGTCCGCTGCAGGAATCGGCGAAGGCGCTGGTGGTGCCGGCCGCGATCAGGGCGGCGGCGAAAAGAGCTTCGCGAAGCATGGGTTCAAATCTCCTCAGGCGATGAAATATCCGCAATCATAACAGAACAGCCCCGGTGCGAAAACGCCGGGGCTGCCTGTCGATTGCGATCAGTGGATTGTAATCAGTCGAAGCGCCAGCCGCCATCACGCATGTCGCGGCAGGCGACGCCGGTGCGGGTATGGCTGTCGCCGCCGCGCCAGGTGGTGGTAGCGAATTCGCGGCAGACCTGACCGCCGCGGCGGAATTCGCGCGTGGAGGTGAAGGTGCCGCGATTGGGACCGCGATGCCATTCATAGGGCCGGCCGATATCGCCGTTCAGGCCATCGACATAGATGGGATAGGCCTGGGCCTGGTCGTCGCAATCCATGTCGCCGGCAATCACGTTGCCCAGCAGGCCGCCGCCGACAACGCCGCCGACCGTGGCAAGACCGTTGCCGTGGCTGGCAAAGCCGCCGATCAGGCCACCCGCAATGGCGCCCAGGATGGTGCCGGTGGCGCGATTGTCACGGCGGCAGTCACGCACCTGTGCGGGCGGGGGACCATAGGAAGGCGGCGGAGGCGGCGGGCCATTGTCGTATGCGCCCGGACCCGGGCCGCGGTCATAACCGCCACGGCCGTAGCGCATCTTGCGATACGCGCCATTGCGGTCATAGAAGCCGTTGTGATCGGCATCGCTGTAATAGCCGTCGGGCGGATTGCCCGGCGGCACCCAGCCCGGCTGGGCGCTGGCGATGCTGGCTGTGAGGGTTAGCGCGGCGCTGGCCGCAAGCAGTATCTTCTGGATTTTCATCAGTGTCTCCCTTTGATGTTCGGCGCTCCACGCCATTTCAGTACGTCAGATTTGAATCCCCGACATGAACCGCCCCTGAATGGAATGCGGCGGATTCGGGGCTTCCGTCAGGTGACGGAATAGTCCGTCACCGCCCAGCTTCCATTCTCGAAGGAGAGGGTGACGGTTTCCACTGCCGCCGCCTTGTGGGCGAAGACGGTGTCGTAGCGGATCACGGCGACATTGCTGCGGCTGAGATCGATGGATTTAAGGCCCCGGCTCGCCACCGCGCCCAGCGGCTCGCGCCGCACGCCCGCATCCTTACCCCAGGCGTCGGCCTTCTGGCGGCCCTGGAAGGCCTTGCCGGACTGCATCCAGCTGCTGCTGTAATTCTTGTCGTCCACCAGCACTAGCCATTGCCGGGCGCGATCATCGGGCGTGGGGGTTGAGGCGGTGATGACAGGCTTCTTGCCGGTCTGATTGCCCGACTGCGCCAGCGCCGGAACGGCGGCGCACAACACCAGAAGGGCAGTGATGGCGGATCGGAGAATCATGCTGGCCTCAAATGCATACAAACTATCCGCAATATAACGCGGCAAGGCGATAAGGGTTCAGCCAAAAATTTGGTCACGGATATAGCGGCGCGAAGCCCGCAGTCAAACAGCTGGCTGCATGCGGAAAACAGGTATCTGAACACGGGCGGGCGCAGCGAATGGCGGCGCCGTCTGCATCAATAGGTCCGCGCCTTGGGCTTGATGTATTCCACGTCGCTGGTCAGCGTGTAGGTGTGCACCGGGCGATAATCGATTTTGGTCTTGCCCGTATCCACGTCCAGCCACGCCAAGGTGTGCTTCATCCAGTTTTCGTCGTCGCGGGCGGAGAAATCCTCGCGGGCATGGGCACCGCGCGATTCCTGGCGGTTGAGGGCGCCGGCCACGGTGACCACGGCCTGCTGGATCAGATTGTCGAATTCCAGCGTCTCGACCAGATCGGTATTCCAGATCATGGAGCGATCCTTGGTGCCGACATCGCCGCGCTGGGCATAGATGGCGGCAATGCGCGTGTTGCCCTGTTCCAGGCTCTCGCCGGTGCGGAACACGGCGGCGTCTTCCTGCATCGCCTTCTGCATGGCGGCGCGCATCACGCTGGTGGGCGTGCTGCCGCTGGCGTAGCGCAGCTTGTCGAAACGGGCCAGGGCCTCGTCGCCCGCGCCCTTGGCCAGTTCGTGATGGCCGGTGACGCCGGCCAATTGTTTGGCGGCTTCCATGCCGGCGGCCTTGCCGAACACCACCAGGTCGATCAGCGAGTTCGAACCCAGGCGGTTGGCGCCATGCACCGACACGCAGGCCGCTTCGCCCACGGCCATCAAACCATGCACCACACTGTCGGGATTGCCGTCCTTGAGAGTCAGCGCGTCGCCGGTATAGGCGCAGGGGATGCCGCCCATATTGTAATGCACCGTCGGCAGCACCGGAATCGGTTCCTTGGTGACGTCGACGCCCGCAAAGATGCGCGCCGATTCCGAAATGCCGGGCAGGCGCTCATGAATGATCTTGGGATCCAGGTGCGACAAATGCAGGTGGATATGGTCCTTGTTGGGACCGACGCCGCGGCCTTCGCGGATTTCAATCGTCATGGCGCGCGAAACCACATCGCGAGACGCCAGGTCCTTGGCATTGGGAGCATAGCGCTCCATGAAGCGTTCGCCTTCCGAATTGGTCAGGTAGCCGCCTTCGCCGCGTACGCCTTCGGTGATCAGCACGCCGGCGCCGAAGATGCCGGTCGGGTGGAACTGCACGAACTCCATGTCCTGCAAAGGCAGGCCGGCGCGCAGCACCATGGCATTGCCGTCGCCGGTCTGGGTATGGGCGCCGGTGCAGCTCTGATAGGCGCGGCCATAGCCGCCGGTGGCCATGATGACCTTGTGCGCCATGAAGCGGTGAATGGTGCCGTCGTCCAGGCACCAGGCCATCACGCCGCGGCAGGCGCCGTCTTCCATGATCAGGTCGAGCGCCAGATATTCGATGAAGAAGTTGACTTCATGCTTCACGCACTGGCCGTACAAAGTGTGCAGCATGGCATGACCGGTGCGATCGGCGGCGGCGCAGGTGCGCTGCACGATGCCCTGGCCGTAATTGGCGGTCATGCCGCCAAAAGCGCGCTGGTAGATCTTGCCTTCCTCGGTGCGCGAGAAGGGCATGCCGAAATGCTCCAGCTCGTACACCGCTTCCGGCGCATTGCGGCAGAGATATTCGATGGAGTCCTGGTCGCCCAGCCAGTCCGAACCCTTGACGGTGTCGTACATGTGCCAGCGCCAATTGTCCTCGCCCATGTTGCCCAGCGACGCGGCGACGCCACCCTGCGCCGCAACCGTGTGGCTGCGGGTGGGAAACACCTTGGTCAGGCAGGCCGTCTTCAGGCCGCGCGCGGCGCATTCCAAAGTGGCGCGCAGACCGGCGCCGCCAGCGCCGACAACGACGACATCGAAAGTGTGATCGACAATTTCATAGGCGGACATCAGATATCCTAGAGTGCAGCAATGCGGATGATGGCGAACAGGCTGACCAGCCAGCAGGTGAGAAGCGCGGCCCGGATGCCCAGCAGCAGGAACAGCCTGGCGCCGGCCGTATGGATATAATCGTCCACCACCATCTGCAGCCCAAGCGCCGCGTGATAGAGCGAGAAGCTGACGAACGCCGCCATCAGCAGCGCATTCCAGGGATGGGCGAGGAACTGAAGCGCCGTCACTTCGCTGGTCCCGGCCAGGCCCAGCACGGCATAGAGGAACCACAGTGACAGCGGCGCAAGAGCGGCGGCGGTGACGCGCTCGCGCCAGAAATGGCCGGTGCCGGTATGGGAGGCACCCAGGCCGCGAACCTTGTGCAACGGGGTTTGCAGCGAACTCATCTCAGATATCCCGCATGGCCGGTATAGACGAGGGCGAACACCGCCAGCGCCACCAGGAAAGACAGTGCGAACACGATCACGCTGTTGCGCTCGGCGACCTTCTTGTCGAAGCCATAGCCCAAGTCCCAGGCCAGGTGACGCAGCCCGCTGAAGAAGTGATAGGCCAGCGACCAGGTGATGCCGAACAGCACGACCAGGCCCGGCACCGTATCCATGATGCCGTGGAAACTCTGCCAGCCTTCGGGGCCGTTGGAGATGCACACCAGCCACCAGGCCAGGATCACCGCGCCGCCCGACAGGGCCATGCCCGTGGCCCGATGGGTGATGGAGGTCATCATGGTGACCGGCCAGCGATAGATGGTGAGATGGGGGGATAGCGGGCGCGGATGCGCCACGGATTTTTGCGGGTTTTCCGCCATGTATGCCTTCAAATAACGAACCGGGCCGGAGTTTAGGGCCGGGAAAGTGCCAGTCAACCAACCCTTTCGCAGGAGCGGTATCGCAATCGGCCGCAGCTTGCGGCAAATTCCCTGCGCAGGGGAAAATGCGCGAATCAACAGTGATGGCCAGGCTCGGAAAACCCGTGGCGGTGGAGGGTTTTGGACCCTGCGCCGCCGGGGTCGTGCTGCTGTCCGTGATGTTCCTGCTGGTGGCCATCTGGAACGGCTTTCCGCTGATCTTCTACGACACCGGCGCCTATGTGCTGGAAGGCCTGGGCGGGGTCTTCCTGGTGGAGCGGGCGCCGGTCTATTCCGAGCTGCTGTTCCTGGCCGGGGGCCGGTTCAGCCTGTGGCCCATCGTG
>JAQGLO010000151.1 GCA_028292825.1 Alphaproteobacteria bacterium
CCATCAGCACCAGCGCCAGCACGCCCCAGAACAGGTGCGAATAGACCGGCGTGGCGAAGAAGGCCCGCGCATAAATGGACAGGATTTTATCCTGGGGCCGGATGCCGGCTTTGAGTCCCAGCCGGGCGATAAGCGCGGGATCGCCATCAATGCCGACCGGTGCGAAATGACAGGCGAAGGCATCGGGCGTCCGCACCAGCGCGGCGAATACCGTCAGCCGGGTCTGCAGGTACAGCGCCGGATGGCCCAGCACCAGTGCCTGCCAGCTGCCGGATATGGCGCCACCCGGCGCGTCCGAGATGGCCTGGCTGATGGCAGGATCGGCGGCCATGGGATCATTGTGCAGGGGGGTGTAAAGCGCGGCGCCACGGCCGCGCAGCAGCCTGTCCAGCGCCGGGTCGGTCTTCGTCAGGGGCAACACCAGAGCGGGCGCCCGCGAAAACGCGCCTGTCAGGTCATAGCTCTGGCCCAGCCGCAGCTGCGCCGCCGCGCCATCGCCGCCATCGCCGCGCGCCGCCAGCGCCAGGGTGACGGCGGCGCCCGTGCCAATAGTGGCGAAGAGAAATGCGCCTGCATAAATCCAGCCCCTGAAGCCCTGGCGATGCGCGATCCAGCCCAGCGTCACCGCCGCCACCGGCAGCAGCACCACGCCGTTCTGCCGGGTGCAGGCGGCCAGGGTCAGCAGCAGCGCCGACGCCGCCAGCCAGGGCCTGGACAGACTGCGCTGCGCCGCCACCGCCAGGGCGGCAAAGCCGGCGATGGCGGCATCGGCAAACAGCATGTCCTTCCAGATTTCGCCCTGGTAGAGCAGCCATTGCGGCGTCAGCACGATGGCGAGCGCGACCAGTGGCGCAATCCAGCCGCGCGGCTTCAGCCACAACAAGGCCAGCAGCGCCAGCAGCAGCAAGCCGCTCTGGAAGATCAGGAACAGAACGGTGCCGGGGATCGCCGCATCGAACAGCCCCAGCAGAAACGCCATCAGCGGCGGGTGCCAGCTGTTGTAGAAAGTGCTGCGGCCATCGGCCAGCTGGGTGACGGAATCGTAAGACAGCTGGCCCGGCGCATTCAGCGCCAGCATCGCCGCGAATCCTGCGAGCAGGATCAGCGCGGCGACGCGGCGCGGCGTCATCAGCCGCGCCCGAACAGCGGCATCTTGGTCGCCATCACCGTCAGGAACGGCACATTGGATTCCAGCGGCAGGCCCGCCATGTAGGCCACCGCCTGCGCCACATGGGTTACGTCCATGCGCGGCTCGGTGCGCAGCTCGCCATCGGCCTGCAGCACGCCCGCCGTCATGCGTTCGGTCATTTCGGTGGCGGCATTGCCGATGTCGATCTGCCCGGCCGTGATGTCGAAGGGGCGCCCGTCCAGGATGGTGGACTTGGTCAGGCCGGTGATGGCGTGCTTGGTGGCGGTATAGGGCGCCGAATGCGGCCGCGGCCGGTCGGCGCTGATCGAGCCATTGTTGATGATGCGCCCGCCCTGCGGGACCTGCGCCTTCATCATCCGCACCGCCTCCTGGGTGCAGAGGAAGGCGCCGGTCAGGTTGACGCCGACCACGGCCTGCCACTGCTCGAAGGTGAGATCCTCGATCGGCATGGCGGGGGTGCCCATGCCGGCATTGTTGAACAGCAGATCCAGCCGCCCGAACTTTTCCTTCGCCTGGGCGAAGACGGCCTTCACCGCCACGGGATCGCCGACATCGGCCGGGGTCACCAGGCTTTCGCCCGTCAGCAGCTTTGCGGTGTCTTCCAGCGCCTCGCGCTTGCGGCCCACCAGCACGACGCTCCAGCCGGCGGCGCTGAGCGCCTTGGCCACGGCCCGGCCCACGCCCGAACCCGCGCCGGTGATCATTGCAATTTTTGTCATCTTGTAACCCCGCCTTTGCCGGCCGCTCTGGATGGCGGCCAAACCACATATCGATAAGGGTTTTCGGGCAAGCCCGCGCGGTTCGCAACCCTGTAGAGACCTTTATTTGGCCCGGCATTTCCTTTAGAGCCAAGTCATCCAGGGCGATGGAAAAGCGCCCGGAAGCTGCGCCAATATTGCTTCAGGGAATTTCGATGATGAAACGTCTGGTTGTGGGTCTTTTGGCCTCCAGCGCGCTGGGCTTTTGCGGCCCGGCGGTCGCGCAGACGTCCGACAGTGGCCATACCGTGGTCGCGGGCCTGGAGACGGTGATCGTCACCGCCCGCAAGCGCGCCGAGGAAGAACAGGCGGTGCCGATCGCGATCTCGGCCTACAACCAGGCCGACCTGGACCGGCTGAACATCAAGACCATCGAGGATCTGCGCTACAGCGCCCCCTCGGTTTATATCGCCCCCACCACCTTCCGCCAGGACACGCTGAACGTCACCATCCGCGGCCAGCGCGATTTCGATTCCAGTTCCGGCCAGTCGGTGATGTCCTTCGATCCAGCCGCGGCGGTCTATATGGATGGCGTCTATCTGGCGCGCCCGGTCGGGCTTTCCGGCGGGCTGTTCGACATCGACACCGTGGCCGTGCTGAAAGGCCCGCAGGGCACCCTGGTGGGTCGCAATTCCACCGGCGGCGCCATCCTCTATACCACCCGCGAGCCCGACAGCGTCTATGGTGGCTATGCCAAGGCGACGCTGGGCGACTATGGCAAGGCCCAGCTTCAGGGCGCGATCAACATCCCCCTGACCGACACGCTGTTCTTCCGGGCGGCCGGGCAGATCAGTGACCAGCGCGGCTATATCTCCAATCTCTATTCCGATCCCGCTACCGGTTACCGCAACAGCCAGCCTGCCATGGGCTCCAACAAGATCGCCGGCAATTTCTCGCTCAAGTGGAAGCCCGATGACAGTTTCGACATCGTGCTGCGCGCCAATATCTCGGCCGAGCATGACACCGGCTCCAGCTATCATGACCTGGGCTTTTTCCCCGGCAGCGGCGTGCGCAACGGCAAACCCGCCATCTGCAACATTCCGGGCACCTGCACCGGATTCACCGACCTGC
>JAQGLO010000127.1 GCA_028292825.1 Alphaproteobacteria bacterium
CAGGAGATACCTATGGCCATTCGATTCTACGGCAAGGTCTCCATCGTCACCGGCGCGGGGGGCGGACTGGGGCGTTGCCACGCGCTCGAACTCGCCCGCCGCGGCGCTAAGGTGGTGGTGAATGACCTGGGCGGGGCGCTGGACGGCACCGGCGGCAATTCGGACGCGTCGGAAAAGGTCGTAGCCGAAATCACGGCGGCAGGCGGCGAAGCCATCGCCAACGGCGCCTCGGTCTCGGACGATGCCGGCGTCGCCCATCTCGTCAAGCAGACGATGGATAAATGGGGCCGCATCGACATCCTGATCGCCAATGCCGGCATCCTGCGCGACAAGAGCTTTGGCAAGATGGAGCTGAAGGACTTTACGGCGGTCGTCGATGTGCATCTGCTGGGCACCGTCAAGCCGTGCAAGGCGGTATGGGAGATCATGAAGGCGCAGGGTTATGGTCGCATCGTGGTCACCACCTCCTCCACCGGGCTGTATGGCAATTTCGGCCAGACCAATTACGGCGCCGCCAAGGCATCGCTGATTGGCTTCATGCATTCGCTGAAGCTGGAAGGCGCCAAGGACAATATCAAGGTCAACGCCATCTGCCCGGTCGCCGCCACCCGCATGACCGAGGCGCTGATGCCGCCCGCCGTGCTGGAAATGCTGAAGCCCGAATTCGTTTCGCCCGCCGTCGCCTATCTGGCCAGCGAGGATGCGCCCACCGGCATGATCCTGACCGCGGCCGCCGGCGTTTTCGCCGCCGCCCAAATGGTGGAAACCGACGGCATCAACCTGGGCACGGGCGCCAGCGCCGATGATGTGGCGGCGCATTTCTCCCAGATCGCCGACTGGAGCACCGCCAAGCATTACGGACAGGGCGGCGAACAGAGCGCGAAGTTTCTTGCCCGCACGCAGGAAAAGCCACTGCTGGGCTAGGCCGTAATACGCCGTCACATTTTTTTCTTTTTGCGGCGAAATGACTCTTGCGGGGCGGCGCAAACTGCCTCACGCTTGAGTCATGGAAGACCTTGCGCTTTCTGTTCGGTCAGCGCGGCCAGAAGATGCCGCAGACCTGGCGCGCATCTATATCGAATCCTGGCAAGATACGTATGCGGGTGTGATCGCCCATTCGCTGCTGGGTTCCATGTCGCACAAAAGCCATACCGCGCGCTGGATCGCCTCCATCAAGGGCGGCGGTGCCGTGCTGGTGGCGGAAGATTCCAGGATCGGCGTTATCGGCTTGTGCAGCCTGGGCGCGGCGCGCGATGGCGGGCTGGGCTTTGAAGGCGAAATCTACACTTTGTATGTCGATCCCGCCTTCCTGGGGCTTGGCGCGGGCCGGGCGCTGCTGGCGGGCGCCTTCGAAAGCTTCAAGGACCGCAAGCTGCGCTCCTGCCTGATCTGGGCCCATGCGAAAAACAATGCCTGCTTCTTCTATGAAGCGATGGGCGGCCGCCGCGTCGCCACCCGCACCACCCGCCTGATGGGCGAACTGACGCCGGAAATCGGTTTCGGCTGGAAGCAGTTGGCGACCAAGAAGCAGACGCGGACGATTCAGTCCTAGAGATCGCGCGGCCTGACGAAATCCACCAACTTGCCGGTGCCAAGCTCAACGTCGCGCCAGCGGCCGACGTCGAAATCCAGGATCGCCAGCGCGCTGGTGGGGAATTTTTCCTCCAGCGCCTCATAGCGCGTGCGCTCCTTGCGCCGCACCGGTTCGCGCGCCAGCTGGGTGGCGCAGATTTCCATGCCGGGATTGTGGCCCACGATCATCAGCGACGCCGCAGACGCAGGCGCACCCCGCACCGCCGCGATGATCTTTCCGGCATCGGCCAGGTAGAGATTGTCGCGATATTCGATCTCGGCGACCAGCTCATGCAGCAGCAGTTCGGCGGTCTGGGTGGTGCGGGCGCTGGCCGAGCACAGGATCAACTGCACGGCCAGGCTGTTCTTGCGCAAATGGCGCGCCAGGGCGCTGGCGTCCTGCATTCCCGACAGCATCAGGGTGCGGTCGAAATCCTCGGTGGCCCCGTCGGCGGGCTGGGCCTTGGCGTGCCGCAACAAAAAGAGCCTTTTCACGGTCTCGGCCCTGCGAATCCCGCATAAAGCTTATGTTCTTGACCCCGCCCCATCAACCGCGCGACAAAAACAGCGTTAAAAGGCAAGACGTTAATGGCGACCAACAAACAGCCCGGAAAATGGCGCAAACGCACCCTGGCGGTGCGTGGCGGCACCCTGCGCACCCCTTTCCAGGAGACGTCGGAAGCCCTGTTCATGACCTCGGGCTATGCCTATGAGGCGGCCGAGGAGGCCGAGGCCCGCTTCAAGGGCGAGATCGGGGGGTTTCAGTATTCCCGCTTCGGCAATCCCACCGTCGCCATGTTCGAAGAGCGCATGGCGCTGCTGGAAGGCGCGCCGGTTGCCCGTGCCACCGCCACCGGCATGGCGGCGGTCAGCGCCGTATTCCTGTCATCCCTGAAGACCGGCGACCATGTGGTGGCGGCCAAGGCCATGTTCGGCTCCTGCCTGCATGTGGTGGAGCAGATCCTGCCGCGCTTCGGCATCAACTATACCCTGGTGGACGGCACCGATCCTGCCGCCTGGGAAGCGGCGATGCGCCCCGAAACCAGGCTGCTGTTCATGGAGACGCCGTCCAATCCGACCCTCTCACTGGTGGACATCGCGGCGGTGGCCAAGATCGCACACAATGGCGGGGCGCGGCTGGCGGTGGACAACGCCTTTGCCAGCCCGGCCCTGCAGCGGCCGATGGAATTCGGCGCCGACATCGTGATCCATTCTTCCACCAAGTATATCGACGGCCAGGGCCGCGCCCTGGGCGGCGTGATCCTGTGTCACGAGGATTTCCTCAATGACCATCTGCAGGTCTTCCTGCGCAACACCGGACCTTCCATCAGCCCCTTCAATGCCTGGCTGCATCTGAAGAGCCTGGAGACGCTGGACCTGCGCATGAAGCAGCATTGCGAGAATGCGCTGGCGGTGGCGGAATTCCTGGGCAGGCAGAAGAAGGTGACGCGCGTGCTGTACCCTTTCCTGCCCGACCATCCGCAGCACAATCTGGCGAAAGCGCAGATGGACGGCGGCGGCGGCGTGGTGACGTTCGAAATCGCCGGCGGCAAGGCGGCGGTGTTCCGGCTGGCGAACGCGCTGAAGCTGATCGACATCTCCAACAATCTGGGCGATTCCAAGAGCCTGCTGACCCATCCCGAAACCACCACCCACGCCAAGCTGTCGCCGGAAGCGCGCGCCGAGCTGGGCATAACCGCCGGCACCATGCGGATTTCGGTGGGGCTGGAAGATGCCGACGATCTTTGCGAAGACCTGGAACAGGCACTGAAGGTGGCCTGAGGAGTTAAAGAAGATGGCGGAACACAAGATCACGCTCGACTGGACCGACGGCGGCAAGCCCTTCACCTATGAAGGCTATCCGCGCGAGCATGCCATCACCTTCAAGGGCGGCCAGACCGTCACGGTCAGCGCCGCGCCGGCCTATCGCGGCGATGGCGTGCACGCCGATCCGGAAGACCTGCTGGTGGCGGCGCTGTCCTCGTGCCACATGCTGAGCTTCCTGGCGATCTGCACCAAGAAGAAGGTGACGGTGAAAT
>JAQGLO010000215.1 GCA_028292825.1 Alphaproteobacteria bacterium
TCTTGGCCCGCACAGGGGACGTGCCATAAGGTCGCAATGACTTTAAGGGCTTAACCCCTCTAAATCCCCGCCAAGAATCTGAAAAAGGGCGGGGATTCCACCGCCTGACGCTTTATGAGGTCGCGAGCATGTTTTTGCGGAAATTCGGCATCGGCGCAGCAGTGGCTGCCATCACCGCCTTTACGGCCTTTCCGGCCGCGGCTTTGCCGAAGAATTACCAGTTGGGCTTCATGCCCGCCGCCTCGCCGGTGATGGAGCAGATCGAGACCTTCCACACCGAACTGGTCTGGATCATCGTCGCGGTCTGCCTGTTCGTGCTGGCACTGCTGGTGTGGATCGTCGTGAAGTACCGCGCCGGCGCCAATGCCGTGCCGTCCAAGGTGCATCACAACACCCTGCTGGAAGTGGCCTGGACCCTGATCCCGGTCATCATCCTGGTGTTCATCGCGGTTCCGTCCTTCCGCCTGCTCTATTTCGAAGCGATCATCCCGACCCCGGACGTGCACATCAAGGCGATCGGCAAGCAGTGGTTCTGGACCTATGAATATCCCGGCGCCAACGGCTTCACCTTCGACAGCCTTGGCCTTTCGGACGCCGACGCCAAGGCCGCCGGCAAGCCCCGCCTGCTGGGCACCGACAATCCCATCTACGTCCCCGTCAACAAGGTGGTCGAAGTCGAGACCACCGGCGCCGACGTGATCCATTCCTGGGCCATGCCGGAAATGGGCGTGAAGATGGACGCCGTGCCGGGCCGCCTGAACCACACCTGGTTCAAGGCCGAACGCACCGGGGTCTATTACGGCCAGTGCTCGGAACTGTGCGGCGCCCGCCACGCCTATATGCCCATCGAGCTGCATGTGGTGAGCGACGCAGAATACAAGGCCTGGCTGGCCGACTCGAAAAAGAAATTCGCCGCGCTTGAGAACGACGCCATCCGCGTCGCGTCGAAATAGGAAATACCGATATGACCACCACATTCGACGCTCACCACGATGACGCCCCCCACGGCGATCACGCGCACCACCCCACCGGCTGGCGCCGCTACGTCTATTCGACGAACCACAAGGACATCGGAACGATGTACCTGATCTTCGCGATCATGGCGGGCTGCATCGGCGGCTTCTTCTCCATGATGATGCGCGCCGAGCTGATGTTCCCCGGCCTGCAGATCTTCCACGAACCGCATCAGTTCAATGTGTTCGTCACCGGCCACGGCCTGATCATGGTGTTCTTCATGATCATGCCCGCCATGATCGGCGGCTTCGGCAACTGGCTGGTGCCGCTGATGATCGGCGCGCCGGACATGGCGTTCCCGCGCATGAACAACATCTCCTTCTGGCTGCTGCCCTTCTCGTTCGCTCTGCTGGTCATGAGCATGTTCGTCGAAGGCGACTCGGGCGGCCTGGGCGTCGGCGGCGGCTGGACCATCTATGCGCCGCTCTCCACCTATGGCTCGCCGGGCCCGGCGATGGACTTCGCGATCTTCTCGCTGCACATCGCGGGCGCCTCCTCGATTCTGGGGGCCATCAACTTCATCACCACCATCTTCAACATGCGCGCGCCGGGCATGACCCTGCACAAGATGCCGCTGTTTGTGTGGTCGATCCTGGTCACCGTCTTCCTGCTGCTGCTGTCGCTGCCGGTCCTGGCCGGCGCCATCACCATGCTGCTGACCGACCGCAATTTCGGCACCAGCTTCTTCAACCCCTCGGGCGGCGGCGATCCGATCCTGTACCAGCATCTGTTCTGGTTCTTCGGTCACCCCGAAGTGTACATCCTGATCCTGCCCGGCTTCGGCATGATCAGCCACATCATCGGCACCTTCTCCAAGCGCCCGATCTTCGGCTATCTCGGCATGGCCTATGCCATGGTTGCGATCGGCTTCATCGGCTTCCTGGTCTGGGCGCACCACATGTACACGGTGGGTCTCACCGTCGACACCAAGGCCTATTTCGTCTTCGCCACCATGGTCATCGCGGTGCCCACCGGCATCAAGGTGTTCAGCTGGATCGCGACGATGTGGGGCGGCTCGATCGAGTTCAAGACTCCCATGCTGTGGGCCATCGGCTTCGTCTTCCTGTTCACGGTCGGGGGCGTCACCGGCGTGGTGCTGGCCAATGCCGGCGTCGACGTGGTTCTGCAAGACACCTATTACGTGGTGGCGCACTTCCATTACGTGCTGAGCCTGGGCGCCGTGTTCGCGATCTTCGCAGGCTTCTACTTCTGGTTCCCGAAGTTCACCGGCTACATGTACAACGAGACGCTGGGCAAGCTGCATTTCTGGATCACCTTTGTCGGCGTGAACATCGCCTTCTTCCCGATGCACTTCCTGGGTCTGGCCGGCATGCCGCGCCGCTATGCGGACTATCCGGATGCCTATGCCGGCTGGAACTTCGTGTCCTCGATCGGCGCCTTCATCGCCGGCTTCGGCGTGCTGGTGTTCCTGGCCATGATCGCCGAAGCCTTCGCCAAGAAGCGCATCGCCGGTGACAATCCCTGGGGCGTGGGCGCCACGACGCTGGAATGGACTCTGCCGTCGCCGCCGCCCTTCCACCAGTTCAACGAGCTTCCGAAGATCAAGTAACCATGTCGCTTTCGCTCACACAGCCCAGGGTCACGACCGTCGGCGATTTCTTCGCGCTGCTGAAGCCGCGCGTGATGTCGCTGGTCGTGTTCACGGGCCTGGCGGGCATCGTGGCCGCGCCGGGACAGCTGCATCCGCTCACCGCTTTCACCGCCTTGCTCTGCATCGCGGTGGCGGCGGGGGCGTCGGGCTGCCTCAACATGGCCTATGACAGCGACATCGATGCCCTGATGACCCGCACCGCCACCCGCCCCATTCCCATGGGCGCCGTGGCGCGGGAGGATGCGCTGGCGTTTGGCTGGACCCTGTCGGTTGCTTCGGTCGCGGTGATGGGCCTGTTCGTGAACTTCCTGGCGGCCGGCCTGTTGGCCTTCACGGTGTTTGTCTATGTCGGCGTCTACACCCTCTGGCTGAAGCGCCGCACGCCGCAGAATATCGTGATCGGCGGATTGTCGGGCGCGCTGCCGCCGGCCATCGGCTGGGCCGCCGTTACCGGCGACCTCACCTTGGCGCCGGTTCTGCTGGTGGCGATCATCTTCATGTGGACCCCGCCGCATTTCTGGGCCCTGTCGCTGTGGCGCTCCGAGGATTATGCCCGTGCCGGTGTGCCCATGCTGCCGGTGGTGAAGGGCAAGCCCCACACCCGCCTGCAGATCCTGCTTTATACGCTGGTGCTGGTGCCGCTGGGCGTGACGCCCGCCCTGATCGGCGTCGGCGGACCGCTGTACCTGGCGGCGTCGGCGGGCATCGGCCTGTGGTTCCTGTGGGAAGCCGTCGCCACGTATCGCGAAAAGAATGAACTGAAGGAGCCTGCGGCCCATCGTCTGTTCGGTGTGTCGCTGCTCTACATGACCGCGCTGTTCGCGGCCCTGATCGTCGAGAAGCTGATCGGGCTGCCGGCCCTGTCGCTCTCCATGGCGCTTGGATCGTGAGCGATGATGAAGGTCGCGCGCTCCGGGAACGCCGCAAAAGAAACATCGCCCTCGCGCTCGTTCTCGGCGCGCTGGCGATCCTTGTTTACCTCATGTCCCTCGTGCAATGGCACGGCGGGCATTAGTCCTCGTTTACACTTAAATCCTCACTTGGGGGCCTGACCAAATGTCCAGCGAAGCAAAACACGATTATCATCTGGTCGATCCCAGCCCCTGGCCGGTGGTCGGCTCGGCCTTCGCCTTCCTGATGATGGTCGGCGCCGTGTTCTGGATGCACAAGGACTATGCGGGCTTCTTCGGCCTGCCGGTCGCGGGCACGCCCTGGATCTTCCTGATCGGCCTGGCCGGCGTGCTTTACACCATGGCCAGCTGGTGGCGCGACGTTATCCAGGAATCGGTGGTGAAGGGCAATCACACCCCGGTGGTGAAGCTGCACCTGCGCTACGGCATGCTGCTGTTCATCGCTTCGGAAGTGATGTTCTTCGTCGCCTGGTTCTGGGCCTATTTCAATGCCGCCATCTTCCATGCCGATGTCGGCGTCGCTGCCTGGCCGCCGGCCGGTATCACCACGCTGGACCCCTGGCACTTCCCGCTGCTGAACACCCTGATCCTGCTGACCTCGGGCACCACCGTGACCTGGGCGCACCACGCCATCCAGACCGGCGACCGCAAGGGTGCGATCCAGGGCCTGATTCTCACCGTGCTGCTGGGCCTCTCCTTTAGCTGCGTGCAGGCTTATGAATATGCCCATGCGCCCTTCACCTTCGGGATGAACCATCTGGCGCTGGCGCCCTTCACCGATGCCATGCATGCATCCCTGGCATCGGGCGCGGGGAATTTCGACGCCATCTATGGCTCGACCTTCTTCATGGCCACCGGCTTTCACGGCATGCATGTGATCATCGGCACCATCTTCCTGATCGTCTGCCTGTTCCGCGCCATCGCCGGCCAGTTCACCCCGACCCGCCACTTCGGCTTCGAGGCGGCCGCCTGGTACTGGCACTTCGTGGACGTGGTGTGGCTGTTCCTGTTCGCCTGCATCTATGTCTGGGGCGAAGGCCCCGTCATCGCCGGCTAAGGTGACGCCGCCAAACACCGCCATCGCCATCCTCAAGGGCCTCTGTCCGCGCTGCGGGCAGGGGCCTTTGTTTCATGGCTATATCGCCGTGCAGAAGGCGTGCCCCGCCTGCGGCCTCGACTATGCGATCTTCGACACCGGCGACGGCCCGGCGGTATTTGGCATTCTCATCGTGGGCGCCATCGTCTGCGGCTTGGCGCTGTATGTGGAATTCACCTTCCAGCCGCCGCTCTGGGTCCATGCCGTGCTGTGGATTCCCCTGATCTGCATCCTGACGGCGATCTTCCTGCGCTTGTCCAAGTCGGCGCTGCTGGTGCTGCAGTACAAGCACAAGGCCGGTGAGGGCCGCATCGAATGACCTTCCGGCCCTATCCTGGCTTGACCATTGCCTGCGCCCTGTTGTTCGCAGCTTTGTGCGGCCTGGGCTTCTGGCAGCTGGAGCGGTTGCAATGGAAGCTGGCGCTGATTGCGCGGGTCGACAGCCACATGACCGCCGCGCCGCTGGCGCTGGACGCGGTGATGGCGTTGCCGCAAGACGAGGCCCAGTATCGCCGCGTCACGCTGGCCGGCCATTTCGACCACCGCCGCGAGGCTTATGTCTTCACCACCGCGGAGGGCGCGGCGGTCTATCACGTGCTGACACCCTTCCGCACGGATGACGGCCGCACCCTGATGGTGGACCGCGGTGAAGTGCCCAAGGAAAAACTCGCCCCCGCGACACGCGGTGCCGGCAATATAACCGGCGAGACCGGCGTCACCGGCGTCTGGCGCCTGCCCGACGCGCCGGGCGCGTTTACCCCGGCGCCGGACCACGCGCACCGCGTCTGGTATTCCCGTGACCTCAAGGGCATCGCCGCCGCCGACCGCTTGACCTTGGCCGCCCCGGTGGTGATCGAGGCCGATGCCACACCAAACCCCGGCGGCTGGCCCAAAGGCGGCCAGACAGTCGTCACTTTCCGCAACCAGCATCTGTCCTATGCGGTAACCTGGTTCGGGCTGGCGCTGGGCCTGCTAGGTATCTGGTTTGCCTATCATATTTCGCGCGGACGGATCGCCCTCAAATAGGTGGTTCAGGGACGAAACCGGCCCTATAACCGCCGCCATGAACTTTCTGTCCACCCGCGGTCATACGGCCAAGGCTTCTTTTTCTGACGTCCTGCTGGCCGGCCTGGCGCCGGATGGGGGGCTGTACCTGCCCGAAAGCTGGCCCCACATTCCCGCCGCGGAGATCGCGGCCTTCAGGGGCGCGCGCTACCAGGAGGTCGCCTTCGCCGTGCTGTCGCGTTTCACGGCCGGCTCGTTCAGCGACGCTGAACTGCGCGAAGCCATCGAGGCCGCCTATTCCGACTTCGACGCGCCGGACATTGCGCCGCTGGTTCAGACCGCCGACAACCAATACCTGCTGGAGCTGTTCCACGGCCCCACACTGGCCTTCAAGGACATCGCGCTCCAGATCCTGGGCCAATTGTTCAGCCGGGCCTTGGCCAAGCGCGGCGGCCGCGCCACCATCGTGGCAGCAACCAGCGGCGATACCGGATCGGCCGCGATAGCGGCATTGGGCGGGTTGCCCAATATCTCCGTCTTCGTGATGCATCCCAAGGGGCGCGTCAGTAACGTGCAACGGCTGCAGATGACGACCAGCACCCATGCCAATGTTCACAACATTGCGCTGGAAGGCAGCTTTGACGACGCGCAAGGCATCGTGAAGAGCTTGTTCGCCGACACCGATTTTGCCGACCAGATCAGCCTGACAGCGGTCAATTCCATCAACTTCGCGCGCATCGCGGCGCAATGCGTCTATTACTTCACCGCCACTGCGGCCCTCGGCAAGCCCGCCACCTTCGTCGTACCCACCGGCAATTTCGGCGACATCTTCGCAGGCGAAGCGGCCTTCCGCATGGGGCTGGACGTGGCGCGTCTGGTGATCGCCACCAACGCCAACGACATCATGGCCCGCGCCCTGAACGAAGGCGTGTACGAGTCTGGCATCTCCCACGCCACCCTCAGCCCCTCGATGGACATCCAGGTCGCCTCCAACTTCGAGCGCGCGCTGTTCGAAGCCTGCGACCGCGACGCCGACTGGACCGCTGCCGCCATGAACGACTTCACCCGCGAGCGCCGCTTGGGCATTCCGCAGGAAGTGCTGGCCAGCCTGCGCAGCCGCTACAGCGCCGTCGCCTGCGACGATGCCGAAACCCGCGCCGCCATCGCCGCTGTCTACAAAGGAACCGGCCGCATCATCGATCCCCACACCGCCGTGGGCGTGGCCGCCGCCTTGAAGATGGGCCCCCTTGAAGAGTTGACGGCATTGTCCCCGGTGGTGGTCCTGTCCACCGCCCACCCGGCCAAGTTCCCCGACGCTGTCGCCCAAGCCATCGGCGCGCCGCCGCCGGAGCCCGCGAGACTGGCAGGCTTGAAAAATCTGCCCGAACGGCTGGAAATCCTGGCCAATGACCCCACTTTGATAAAGCAGTTCATCTCTTCTAGACTGGCGGCATGACCTTGGAAATCTCCAAACTTTCCAATGGCTTGACGGTCGTGAGCGACCCCATGCCCCAGCTGGAAAGCGCCGCGCTTGGCATCTGGGTGAACACCGGAAGCCGCAATGAAACGCCCGCCCAGATGGGCGTCTCCCATATGCTGGAGCATATGGCGTTCAAGGGCACCGCCACCCGCACCGCGCGCGGCATCGCCGAGGAGATCGAAGCGGTCGGCGGCGTGATCAACGCCTATACCAGCCGAGAACAGACCGCCTTCCACGCCCGCGTGCTGAAGGAAGATGTGCCGCTGGCGCTGGACATCATCGGCGACATCCTCACCAACCCGGCCTTCGAGAATGGCGAACTGGAGCGCGAACGCCAGGTGGTGCTGCAGGAACTGGGGCAGGTGCGCGACACACCCGACGACATCGTGTTCGACCATCTGCAATCGGAAATCTACCAGGGCCAGCCGCTGGGCTGGCCGATCCTGGGCGAGGAAAAAACCGTCAACGCTTTCGACCGCGAGATGCTGAAGGGCTACATGGCCGCGCAGTATCGCACCGACGGCATGACCCTGATTGCGTCCGGCGCCGTCAATCATGCCGACATCGTCCGGCTGGCACAGGAAAAATGCGGCGGCCTCACCACCGGCCTGGCGCCCGCGCCTGCGCCGTCGCGCTACACCGGGGGCGACTTCCGCGACACCCAGGACCTGGAACAGGCGCATGTCGCCTACGCCTTTCCGGGACTGTCCAATTCCGATCCCGATTATTTCGTGGCCCAGCTTTATGCCACCGCGCTTGGCGGCGGTACCTCCTCGCGCCTGTTCCAGGAAGCGCGCGAGAAGCGTGGTCTCTGCTATTCGATTTATGCCTTCTCCAACGGTTTCCAGGATTCCGGTTTCTTGGGCGTTTATGTCGGCACCGGCGAAAAGGAAGCGGCGGAAATCTCCGCCGTCATCGCCGGCGAGATGGAAGCCATCGCCGGCGACCTGACCGAAGCCGAAGTGCAGCGCGCCCGCGCCCAGTTGAAGGTCTCGCTGCTGATGGGCATGGAGCGTCCCGGTACCCGCGCCGAACAGATCGCCGGCCAGTTGTTCGCGCTGGGCAAGGTGCAGTCTGCTGCCGAGATCGTCGCCCAGCTGGACGCGATCGACGTGGCCGCCGTGAAGCGCTATGCCGCCCAGATCATGCAGGCCGGCATGCCCACCATCGCTGCGGTCGGCCCCGTCGCCAGGCTTGAGAGGCATGCCGTGTTCGCGCTCCGTTTCGGCGCGCCGATCGCCGACGCGGCGGAATAGTCCGATGGTCAAGGCCGCCTTCGCAAAGACCTCGCCCATCGCCTTCATGCGCGGGCTCACTTTCCCGGGCGGCCAGCAGCCCGTGATCCGGGGGCAGGGCATCTATCTGCGCTATCCCCGCATCGCCGATTATCCCATCTGGTCCAAGCTGCGCGGCGACAGCCGGGATTTCCTGACACCCTGGGAGCCGGTCTGGGCCGATGACGAGTTGACGCGCGGCGCCTTCCGCCGCCGCATCAAGCGTTACCAGAAAGAGACGCGGCAGGATTCGGCCTATGTATTCTTTGTGCTGCGCGAAAGTGACGATGCGCTGCTGGGCGGCTGCACGCTTTCAAATGTCCGGCGCGGCGTCACCCAGTGCTGTACGCTGGGTTACTGGATCGGCGCGCAGTTCGCCCGTCAGGGTTACATGACGGGTGCCGTGAAGGCGCTGGTGCCCTTCATCTTCAAGACGCTGGGCCTGCACCGGATCGAGGCCGCCTGCCTGACCGACAATGATGCCTCGAAGAATTTGCTGGCCCGCACCGGGTTCCATCAGGAAGGCCTGGCGCGCCGTTATCTGCTGATCAACGGCGTGTGGGCCGACCACCTGCTATTTGCTTTGCTGAAAGAGGACGCGCAGCTAGGTTAGCCGCGCCTTTCCGAATCCGCCCAAGGACGCATGACAATAGTTCGCCACTTCATGTTGGTATGCGCTGCCCTGTTGCTGGCGGCGGGCGGCGTGTGGGCCGCCGGCAAGGCGCCCCAGGCCCCCCAGATCAACTTCGGCAGTGCCGAGAACATGCTGGAACTCAAGCCGGCGCTTTCGCCCTACCGCGCCCCCGGCGGGGCCGAAGCCGACGGTTCGAGCTGGTACATCGTGCAGGTCACCAACGACTCCGTCCGCCCTGCCACCCGTGTGCTGGTGGCTGGCCAGCCGCCGCGTGCCGCGCTGTCACTGCTGCCACAGCGCATGCGCCCCTCCATCCTCGCCATCGCCAGTTCGGATTCCGGCACCGTGGTGGAAACGGCCAGTGCCTATGGCCACCGCGCCTGGCGGGTGATCGTGCCGCCCGTCACCACGGTGGGGCTGGCCATCCGCGTCGGCGCTGCCGCCACGCCGCCGGCGCTCTCTGCCTGGACAGAGCCGGCACTGTCCTCGCACAATCGCCAGCTTGCCATTTTCATCACCGCCGTTGCCGCGCTGATCGGCGCCGCCATGCTGATCACGGGCGGTCTAGCCGTTTTGATCGGCCATGCTGCGCCGCGCTGGGTGTCGGCGACCTTGTTGCTGTTGCTGCTGGCCTGGCTGTCGGGCAGCGGCATGTTCGATGCCAGCCTTGCCACCCGCATCGGCGGGCCTTATGGCCTGTCGGCATTCCTCACCATGCTGGCGCTATGCGCTGGCGCGCGCCTGGCCAATGCCATCATTCCAGTGCGCGATCTTTTCCCGGCGCGCGAAAAGCTGTTCCACCGCACGCTGTGGGCTTTGGTGCTGCTGGGCTTCCTCGCTTACATGGGCGTGCCCGCGGCGACGCTTCTGACCGATATCGCCATCGTAACGGGCAGCATGACGGTTGCCGCCTATCTGTTCGTGGCGGGACGGCGCGGCCACAAGGCGGCGCAGGTGATCGCGCCCAGCGCCGCGGCCTTCGCGTTGGTCGCGGTTGCCGCTGCGGTGATGGCGCTGGGCGGGCTGGGCGAGAACCTGACCGGTCCCGCTGCCACCGGTGGGTTTGCGGCGGCGGGCGCAATCCTGTTGGCGCTGGCGGTGATCGCCAGCGAAGAAATTGCGGTGCTGCCCTTCCTGCACGGCTCCTATGCCGCCAAGCTGCTGGAGGCGCAGGCGCCTCAGACGGCTGAATCTCCCATAGACCCCATGGCGCCGATGAACAGCCTGGCGCGCGCCGCCATCGGCGCGTCGCACCAGGGCGTGTTCGACCTGGATTTCCGCGCCGGGCTTCTCACGCTGTCGCCGGAAGGCGCGCAGATGGTGGGCCTGTCGGTGCATGAAACCACCCTCAGTCATGGTGACTGGCTGGCCCATGTCCATCCCGAGGATCGCGACATCTACAGCAAGGCGCTGGAAGACTATCGCCATCGCCCCGGTCTCGCTTTCCGGCTGGAATTCCGTGCCTGCGGCGCCAGCGGCCCATATCGCTGGCTTGAACTGCGCGCCACCATTGTCAGCGAGCAGGACGTGCCGTCCGATTGCCTGGGCCTGATCTCCGACATCACCCAGCGCAAGGAAGCGGAATTCGCGATCATTCAGGTGGAAGCCACGCGCAAGCGCGAGGCCGCGCTGCCGCGCGATGCGCTTACGGGCCTGGGCAACCGCGTGGCGCTGATGGAGGCGCTGGACGCAATGGGCGAAGGGTTCGACAAATCGCTGTTCGCCTTGCTGGACATTGACCGCTTCAAGGCCGTTCACGCCAGCCTGGGCGACAAGGGCGCCGATACCCTGCTGCAACAGGCGGCAGAACGTCTGAAGGGTCTTGGCGAACCGGCGCAGATCTTCCGTGTCGGCGGCGACAGCTTCGCCTTCCTGTTTGCCAATCCACGCCGTGCCCCCCAGCCCATCGGCAACGCGCTGGCCGAAAGCCTTAGCAAGCCCTACAGCGTGGACAACCGCGAAGTCTTCGCACCCTGCAGCATCGGACTGGCGACGGGCGCACAGAGCGAAGACCCGTTTGCCCTGATCAAGAATGCCGAGCTGGCGCTGATCGCCGCCAAGAAGCAGGGCGGCGCCTGCGCCCGGCTTTACACCAGTGAGCTGGAAAACCTGGCCCCCGGCGACAGCGTCGCGCTGGAAAGCGAGCTGCGCCATGCGCTGGCGGCCGACCAGCTCGATGTCTTCTACCAGCCCATCATTCGCCTGTCGGACCGCAGCGTGGCGGGTTTCGAGGCGCTGCTGCGCTGGCAGCACCCCGTGAAGGGTCTGGTGTCGCCCGGCGACTTCATCGCCCATTCCGAGGAAACCGGACTGATCGTGGCGCTGGGGCGTCTGGCGCTGGAACGCGCCGCGACGGACCTGGCGCACTGGCAGCGTTACTTCCCGCTCAAGCCGCCGCTGTTTGTCAGCGTCAATTTCTCCCGCCGCCAGCTGAAGGATGCCGGGTTCGAAGCGCTGCTGAAAACCGTGCTGTCGGGCAGCGGCATTGCGGAAGGCACGCTCAATCTGGAAATCACCGAAAGCACCATCGCGGCCGATCCCAGGATGCCCCAGATCATGGCGCGCATCCGCGAGGCAGGGGCCAGTCTTTCAATCGACGATTTCGGCACCGGCGCCTCCACCCTGAGCGAGTTCCGCACTCTGCCGGTGGACACGGTGAAGATCGACAAGAGCTTTTTGGCCCGCCATGGCGGCACCGACATCGATACGGACGGCGAAGTGGTGTTGTCGGGAATTGTCGGCATGGCCCATGAACTGGGGCGTGCCGTGGTCGCGGAGGGCATCGAAAACGAGGCCGACGCCCTGTTCCTGGCCCGGATCGGCTGCGAATATGGCCAGGGCTATTATTTCTCGCACGCGCTCGACGGTGCGGCGGCATTGGATTACATCGCCAGGCATTACAATACGGCGGCCGCACCGGAAATCGGCTGATTTTTTCAACGGAGAGCAAAATGACGATCAAAGTCGGCGACAAGATTCCTTCCGCCACCCTGATGGAGATGGTGGACGGCAAGCCC
>JAQGLO010000023.1 GCA_028292825.1 Alphaproteobacteria bacterium
TCAAGCTCTGGATGGATGACGAGCGCAAGACCATTCCCGTCAAGATGCCGTACAGCGTGTCGGCCGCCATCATCGACGAGGCGCACAAGAAGCATCTGCGCGCCGTGGCGCATGTCTTCTATCTGGAAGACGCCAAGGAATTGCTGCGCCAGGGCATCGACGGCTTCGGCCACATGGTGCGCGACCAGCCGGTGGACCAGGAATTCCTCGACCTGATGAAGGCCAAGGGCGCCTGGCAGGTCTCCCCCACCCTGAGCCGCGAAATGGCCTACAGCCTGGCGATCATGCCGTGGCTGAACGACAACTTCTTCACCCGCGGCGTGACGCCCGGCACCCTGGACGCGCTGCGCGGTCCGGCGCGCGAAAAGGCGGTGGTGCTGGGCCCGACGCGCTTCCCGGGCCTGCCTTATGAGAAGAAGGTGTTCTGGGACATGGACCGCACTTTGTTCCAGACCCTGGAAAACTACCAGGCGATGATCAAGGCGGGCGTGAAGACCGGCATGGGCACCGACTCGGGCCCCAATGGCCGCTTCCCCGGCTTCAACGCGCATGAAGAAATGCAGCTGGAAGTCATGGCGGGCCGCACCCCGATGGACGCCATCAAGTCGGCCACCTTCGACAATGCCGAGTGGCTGAAGGACAAGACCATCGGCTCGATCGAAAAGGGCAAGTGGGCCGACCTGCTGGTTCTGGAAAGGAATCCGCTGGACGATATCCGCAATACCCAGACGATCGCGGCGGTCTTCATCGCCGGCAACAGCGTGCCGACCCTGTGGCAGACCTGCCGCGACCGGCCGCTCAGCGCCTGCACCGGCAAGTCCACCGACGCGCCGGCGATGCCGTATTAAGCGTCACGGAAAAGCCGGGTTTGTCATGAGAAATGGTGACCGCGCGGTTCGCGCACGGGCCCAGGGGAAATAGCGATGCCGTCTGCCATATCCACGCAGAGTCCCACCCATGTGCGCCACAGGATTCTGGGCCTGACGGTGCTGGTCTATTTCATCACCTATCTGGACCGGGTGCTGATCTCCAACGCCATGCCGGTGATCCAGAAGCAGTTCGGTTTTTCCATCACCGACGCGGGCAATGTCCTGTTCTGCTATGCCATCGCCTATGCCCTGTTCCAGATTCCGGGCGGCTGGTTCGGCGACAAGTTCGGCCCGCGCATCGCGCTGGCCAGCGTGGTGGTGTGGTGGTCGGTGTTCACCTTCATCACCGGCTTTTCCACCAGCGTCACCATGCTGATGATCTGCCTGTTCCTGATCGGTATGGGCGAGGCGGGCGCCTTTCCCATTTCCAACCGTGGCTTGTCCCGCTGGATGCTGCCCGGCGAGCGCGGCATCGCCCAGGGCACCACCCATGCCGGCTCGCGTCTCGCGGGCGCGCTGACGCCGGTGCTGGTGGCGACCCTGATCGGCATGTATTCTTGGCATGCGCCCTTTTTCCTGTTCGCGGCGGCGGGCATTGTGTGGGCGGGCGTCTGGTACTGGTACTATCGCGACGTTCCCAGCGAACATGCCGGCGTCAATGACGGCGAGCGCAACAAGATCGTCGCCGCACTGGGCCATGCCCCCAAGACGCGGCCGCCGATTCCGTGGAAGCTGATCCTGCGCAGCCGCCAGATGTGGACCTTGGCGGGGATGTATTTCTGCTACGGCTATTCGATCAACATGTTCCTGGCCTGGTACCCCAAATACCTGGACGGCGCACGCGGCTATACCCTGGCCGAGATGGGCTTCTTCGCCAGCCTGCCGCTGGCGGCGGGCGTGGTGGGTGACATCTGCGGCGGATTGTTCTCGGACATGATCATCCACCGCACCGGCCGCATCAAACTCGCGCGCCAGAGCGTGGCCATCGTCGGCTTCCTGATCGCGGCGGTGTGCTGCCCGCTCGCCGTGCTGGAGCCGGATCGCTATCTCAGCGCCGCTTTGTTCGGCGGCGCGGTCTTTGGGCTGGAGCTGGTGGTGGGCAATGCCTGGGCCGTGACCCTGGATATCGGCGGCAGCTTTGCCGGCTCCTGTTCGGCGGTGATGAACACCCTGGGCAATATCGGCGGCGCCATCGTGGCGGGCGCCACCGGCTATATCGTGAAATATTATGGCTGGAACGAAGCCTTCTATGTGGTCAGCGCCCTGTCCCTGCTGGGCGCCATCCTGTTCACCCAGATCGATGCCGGCCGCAAGCTGGTGCCGGACGCAACAAGTCCTGTGGTCTGACGGAAAACCCCGCTTCGGCGGGGGTTTTTGTCGTCTTCACTTTTCCGGCAAATTGGCTATGGTCCCGCCGCCATGGAACCATTCAAAACGCTCGAGGGCGTCGCAGCCCCCCTCAACATGATCAATGTCGACACCGACATGATCATCCCCAAGCAATATCTGAAGACCATCCACCGCACCGGACTGGGCAAGGCCCTGTTCGACGAGATGCGCTTCAACCAGGACGGCAGCGAGAAGCCGGACTTCGTGCTGAACAAGCCGGCCTATCGCAAGTCGGTGATCCTGGTGGCCGGCGAAAATTTCGGCTGCGGCTCGTCGCGCGAACACGCCCCCTGGGCGCTGCTGGATTTCGGCATCCGCTGCGTCATCGCCCCCAGCTTCGCCGACATCTTCTATGGCAACTGCTTCAAGAACGGCATCCTGCCCATCAAGCTGCCGCAGGAGATCGTGGACAAGCTGATGGACGATGCCAGCCGCGGCTCCAATGCGATCATCTCCATCGACCTGGAGAAGCAGGAGATCAAGGGCCCCGATGGCGGCACCGTGACCTTCGAGGTCGATGATTTCCGCAAACAGTGCCTGCTGAACGGCTGGGACGATATCGGCCTGACCATGCGCGCCGAAGACAAGATCGCGTCTTTCGAGACGCAGCAGAAAACACAAACGCCCTGGATCTGAGATGAACGAGTATAAGCTGCTTCTGCTGCCGGGTGACGGCATCGGTCCCGAAGTGCTGGACGCCACCATGCGCGTGGTCGGCTGGTACGGCCAGAAGGGCCTGCCGTACAAGACCGAGGAAGCGCTGCTGGGCGGCGCCGCGATTGACGCGACGGGCCGGCCCGATCCCGACGAGACCTTCGTGAAAGCCATCGCCGCAGACGCCGTGCTGATGGGTTCGGTGGGTGGCCCCAAGTGGGATGGCTTGCCCTTCGCCCAGCGCGCCGAACGCGGACTGCTGCGGGTGCGCAAGGACATGGGCGTGTATGCCAACCTGCGCCCGGCGCTGTGCTTCGATGCGCTGAAGGATGCTTCGACGCTGAAGCCGGAAATCGTTTCCGGCCTTGATATCCTGATCGTGCGCGAGCTGATGGGCGGCGTCTATTTCGGCGAGCCCAAGGAAACCATCACGCTGCCCGACGGCCAGAAGCGCGCCGTCGATACCGGCGTCTATACCACCAGCGAAATCGAGCGGGTCTGCCGCGTCGCCTTCGAGATGGCGCGCCTGCGCGGCAACAAGGTGCACAGCGCCGAAAAGTCCAACGTCATGGTCACCGGCGTGTTGTGGAAGGAAGTCATTACTGCCCTGCACAAGCGCGACTATGCCGATGTCGAGCTGCACCACATTCTGGCCGACAACGCCGCCATGCAGCTGGTGCGCAATCCCAAGCAGTTCGACGTGCTGGTGACCGACAATCTGTTCGGCGACGTATTGTCGGACGAAGCGGCGCAGCTGACCGGCTCCATCGGCATGCTGCCTTCGGCGTCCTTGGGCGACAAAAAAGAGAATGGCCTGCCGTCGGCTCTGTACGAGCCGATCCATGGCAGCGCGCCGGACATCGCCGGCCAGGGCCTGGCCAATCCCATTGCGTCGATTTTGTCGTTCGCCATGTGTTTGCGCTATTCCTTCGGCCTGAAGGACGAAGCGTCGCGGTTGGAAAAGGCGGTCGATGCCGTGCTGGCCGAAGGCTACCGCACCGGCGATATCATGCAGCCCGGCATGACCAAGGTCGGCACCACGGCGATGACGGATGCCATCCTGAAGGCGTTGGACAAGGCGGCCTAGGCAAGAACGTAGATGTAGGCGGGCAGCTTTTCGCCCGCGACATCCACCGCCGTGGCGATACGGCGATAGCCTGCGCCTTCAAACGCATCCAGCAGCGCCCAATGCGCGGGCAGGTCTGGTGATTCCAGAAGATCAACGGGGACCGTCTGCGCTTCGTCGTTCAGAACGAGCGCGGGAAACCCCATGCCGGCGCCCCAACCTTCGTCCACCAGTTTGCCGCGCACCATGCCCTTGCGCCAATGCCCGGCCAGATGCGCCAGCTTGTGCGCATTCGGCTTGCCGGGCGCCAGCGAGCCATAAACAGCCAGCCGTGTTTCAAGCGTGGCGGTCAAACGATCAGTCGCCCTTTAACGCCCGACGCGCCTGGTGCAGCAGTGGCTCGGTATAACCCGACGGCTGTTCCTTGCCCTTGAAGACAAGATCGCTGGCCGCCTTGAACGCGATGCCATCGTAAGCCGGCGCCATGGGCTGGTAGAGCGGGTCGCTTTCATTCTGCTTGTCCACCACTACCGCCATGCGCTTCAGCGTCTCGGTCACCTGCGCCTCGGTGGCGATGCCGTGCAGCAGCCAGTTGGCGATGTGCTGGCTGGAGATGCGCAAGGTGGCGCGGTCTTCCATCAGGCCGACATTGTGGATGTCGGGCACCTTGGAACAGCCCACGCCCTGGTCCACCCAGCGCACGACATAACCCAGGATGCCCTGGGCGTTGTTGTCCAGTTCCTGCTGCACTTCTTCCTGGCTCCAGTTGGGCCGGTCGGCCAGCGGGATGGTGAGGATGTCGGCCAGCTTGGCGCGGGGGCGTGACTTCAGTTCGTCCTGCCGCGCCGTCACGCTGATCTGGTGATAGTGCAAGGCATGCAAGGTGGCAGCGGTGGGCGACGGCACCCAGGCACAGCTGGCGCCCGCCATGGGGTGACCGATCTTGGCCTTCAGCATGTCGGCCATGCGATCGGGCATCGCCCACATGCCCTTGCCGATCTGTGCCTTGCCCTGAAAACCGCACGCCAGCCCGATATCGACATTCTGATCTTCATAGGCGCCCAGCCACTTGGACGTCTTCATGTCGCCCTTGCGCACCATGGCGCCGGCATACATGGAGGTGTGCATCTCGTCGCCGGTGCGGTCGAGGAAGCCGGTATTGATGAAGACGATGCGATCCTTGGCGGCGCGGATGCACTCCTTCAGGTTGGTCGAAGTGCGCCGCTCCTCGTCCATCACGCCCATCTTGATGGTGTGGCGCGGCAGACCCAACAGATCTTCGATGCCGTCGAACAGGGTGTTGGTGAAGGCGACCTCGATGGGGCCATGCATCTTGGGCTTGACGATATAGATGCTGCCGGTGCGGCTGTTCTGTTCCTTGTCATGCATCGCCACCAGCGAGGTGACCACGCCGTCCATCAGGCCCTCGCCGATCTCGCTCCCGTCCGGCAACAGGATCGCGTCGTTGGTCATCAGGTGGCCGACATTGCGGATGAACAGCAGGCTGCGACCCTGCAGGGTGAAGCCGCTGCCATCGGCCGCGGCATAATCGCGGTTGGGGTTGGCCTTGCGCTCCAGCGTCTTGCCGCCCTTCTGGAAGCTGGCGCTCAGCGAGCCGTCCATCAGGCCCAGCCAGTTGCGATAGGCCTCGACCTTGTCGGCAGCATCGACCACGGCCACGCTGTCTTCGCAGTCCATGATGGTGGTGATGGCGGATTCCAGCACCACGTCGCTGATGCCGGCCTTGTCGGTCTTGCCGATGGGGGTGGTGCGGTCGAAATGCACTTCGATGTGCAGGCCGTTATGCTCCAGCAGGATCACGCTGGGCGCGGCGGGGTCGCCGACATAGCCTTCGAACTGCGACGGGTCCTTCAGCGCGGGCGTCAGCGCGTCATCCGTGATGGCAAAGCCGCTGGCATCCTTCCACGAGCCGCTCGCCAGCGGCGCTGACATGTCCAGCACGCCGCGGGCAAAATCGATCACCGCCGCGCCGCGCTTTTCGTTGTAACTCTTGCCGGCAGCCAGCTCGCCATCTTGCGCGATGGCGTCGGTGCCATACAGCGCGTCATACAGGCTGCCCCAGCGGGCATTGACGGCGTTCAGCGCGAAGCGGGCATTGGTCAGCGGCACCACCAGCTGCGGGCCGGCGATGGTGGCGATCTCCGGATCGACATTCGTGGTGCCGATGGTGAAGTCCGGGCCCTCCGGCACCAGGTAGCCGATCTCCCGCAGGAAGGCGGTATAATCGAGCGCATCAATCGGCTTTTCGGGATTTTCCCGGTGCCAGGCGTCGATCGCCGCCTGCAGCCGGTCGCGGGTCGCCAGCAATTCGCGGTTCAGCGGCATCAGCGTCACGGCCAGGTCGGCGAAGCCCGACCAGAATTTGTCCGCGTCCAGCCCGGTGCCGGGCAGGGCTTGGTTGGTGATGAAGTCGTGCAACGCACGTGCGACCTGAAGGCCGTGAACCGTCACTCTATCTGCCATGCCACACTTCTTTGTGAGAAAGCGGCAGACTAGGCCCGCATACCGCGAGGGTCAAAAGCAAAAAGGCCGGGCGCATGGCCCGGCCTTTTCAAAGTGTCGCATGAATTTTCGGCTACATCGGCACGGCCGGCACCGTCATCTGGAACAGCGGCACATAGGCCTGCAGCATCACCAGAATGCCCACCAGGCTGACCAGGATGATGGAATGCCAGAAGACAAAGCGCAGGATCGAGCCTTCATGGCCGTACCAGCCGGTGGCGGTAGCCGCCACGACGATGGACTGGGTGTCGATCATCTTGCCCATCACGCCGCCGGTCGAATTGGCGGCCGCCATCAGGAGAGGCGAAACCCCTACCTGCCGCGCGGTGATGGTCTGCAGGCCGCCGAACAGCACATTGGCTGCAGTGTCCGATCCCGTCGCCGCCACGCCGACCCAGCCCAGCACGGTGCCGAAGAAGGGATAGAAATAGCCGGTGCGGGCGAAGGCCAGCCCCAGGGTGCCGTCCAGGCCGGAATAGCGCGTCAGGGTGCCCAGGGCCAGCATCGCGGCGATGGTGATGAGCGAGAAGCGCACCACCCAGATCGTCTTGATGTAGTTGCGCACCAGCTCCACCGGACGATAGCCCATGGCCAGGCCCGCAAGGATGGCGGTCAAGAGGATGCCGGTGCCGCTGTAGGACAGGAACGAGAAGACGAACACCGCTGCCTCGTTGGTCGGCGCCGCCACGATGGGCGGCACGCGGTGGATCAGCTTGTCCAGCCCCGGCACATGATAGGTGGGCGAGAACAGCGGATTGACCAGGCCCTTCCAGAAGCCGGTGGCCCAGATGCCCAGCACCACGCACAGGATCAGCCACGGCACCCAGGCGGCGAAGACTTCCTTGCCGGTGGGCAGCTTGGCCAGCGCCACGGGAGCGGGACGGCCTTCAGCAGATGTGTCGTTGGTCCCCCACAGCTTGGTCGAGGTCCATATCTCCTTGGGCTGCCAGACGCGCAGGAACAGGATCAGCGAGCCCATGGCGATGCCGCCCGCCGCGATGTCGACGATCCAGGGATTGATGTAGTTGGAAACGATATATTGCGGGATGGCGAAGCTCAGGCCCGCGACCAGGATGGCGGGCCACACGTCCCACATCTTGCGCCAGCCGACCAGGGCGAAAACCAGCCAGAAGGGGATCAGGATGGCGAAGAAGGAAGACTGGCGCCCGATCAGCTGGCCCAGCACGAAGGGGTCATAGCCGGTGGACTGTGCCAGCGCCTGGATCGGCGTGCCCAGCGCGCCGAAGGCCACGGTGGCGGTGTCGGCAATCAGCGACAGACCGGCGGCGGCCAGCGGCGAGAAGCCCAGGCCCATCAGCATGGCGGCGGTGACGGCGACGGGGGTGCCGAAGCCGGCCGCGCCTTCGAAGAAGGCGCCGAAGCAGAAGGCGATCAGCAGCAGCTGCAGCCGGCGGTCGGGGGTGATGGAGCCCAGCGAATGCTGGAACACCGCGAACAGGCCTTTGTCCACCGTCAGGCGGTAGAGGAAGATCACGTTCAGGATGATCCAGCCGATGGGGAACAGGCCCGAAATCACGCCCAGTCCCGTAACCTTCAGCGCCATGTCGGCCGGCATGCCGAAACCGAAGATGGCGACAATCACCGCCACCACGATGGCGATGACGGAGGCGGTGTGGGCGGTGATCTTGTTGGTGGCGATGATGGCCAGCAGCAGTACCATCGGGACGGCGGCGACGATGGCCGACAGCAGCGGATTGTGAAACGGATCGTAATTCTGTGCCCAGCCCAGCATCGAAAGTCCCCTTAGCCCTGTGTTTGGCCGGACCTTAGAGCAGGGAAATGCATCCTGTCATGCGGCAGACTCGCTTTTTGTGAAGAAAGTCCGGGAGTTAGCTGCTGCACCGCAGCATGAAGCTGCCCCTCCCTGTGCGCGCGTCAGCGCGCTTGAATAGGGGAGGTGGCCGTAGCTGGGCCTAGGCCCAGCGAAGGCCGGAGGGGTCAAACGTTCCAGGTCGAGGCGACGTGGGTGTCATCCTTCTGCGTGCTGCGTTCGTGCAGCAGGAAGTCGTAATAGCCGCAGGTGCCGCCCGGATATTCCCGGCAGATGGTGGGGCGCGCCGTATAGACGGTGCAGCGGCGCTTCTCGGTGTCGAAGAACTGGCAGATCTTGCCGAAATGCGTGTCGGGCTTGCGCCGCATGGCGTACTTGGCCTCGGGGTCCACCTTGGTGAACTTCTTGCGCGCCGCCTCGAAGTCCAGCCCGAAATGCTTGGCCAGGCGTTCCACATCCCGCTTGTTCAGCTGGATCAGGGGATAGGAACAGCAATAGCCGGGGCACTTGGAACAATCGTATTTCGCCACGTGCGCACCTTGTGAATCACTGCAAGCCTCCTCACTAGCATGAACCCCCGGTTCGGCGCAGTCGGGCCTGTGCAGGGCGACGCCATGACGCGCCGCCATGGATTTGCCGCAAGCGTGGTTGTATCAACAGGCCATGTCCAACAAACCCGTCTTCTTCGATGCCAGCGGCCGCCGTGCGTTCCGCATCAAGATCGTGGCCTGGGTGGTAGGCATCACCGCCCTGGTGATCCTGGTCGGTTTCGGCACCAGCCTGCTGCTGTCGCCCCCGGTCACGGGGCTGGACCTGGGGGGCCGCACGGCGACGCCGCCCAACCTGGCCAAGAACCTGGAGCGCCGCGCCCAGAAGCCGGGTCTTCTGGCCCGCGCCGAGCGGCTGGCGGGTCTGGCCCGCAAGCGCCGCCTGGACGATATCGCCAAGCTGCGCCGGGCGCAGGGCACGCTGCCCAGCCGGGTGCTGCCCGCCATCCTCAAGCCGCAGGACGGGCGGCCCCTGGCGATCGGCTTCTATACCAACTGGGCGGGCAAGGCCGATCCCAGCTGGCCGTCGTTGAAACGCTCGCTGCAGAATCTGGACTGGGTGGTGCCGCTGTGGCTCACCCTGGATGGGCCGGACCTGAAGCTGCGCAGCTGGTTGGAGCATCGCTCGCTGGACTTCATCCATGCCAACAAGCCGGGCGTCGCCATCCTGCCGATGATCCAGAATGTGAGCGGCGGCAAGTGGGACGGCCCGGGCCTGGCAAAGCTGCTGGCTGACAGGAAGCGCAGCGATGCGCTGCTGGACCAGATCATCGCTTTCGTCGCCGCGGGCAAGTTCCAGGGCGTGACGGTGGACTTCGAGGAAGTGCCGGCCGGGGCGCATAAGAATCTGGAGGATTTCCTCAGCCGCATGTCGGCGGAATTCGCCCCCCATGACTGGATCATCGCCCAGGCCGCGCCGTTCGACGATGACGACTGGCCCTATCAGGCCTATTCCGACATCGTCGATTACACCATCCTGATGGCCTATGACCAAAGCGACGAGACCAGCGGTCCCGGTCCCATCGCCGGCCAGGACTGGTACGAGAAGATTCTCGACAAGCGGATGCGCCAGTTGCCGGCGGATTCCACCATCGTCGCCATCGGCTCCTATGCCTACGACTGGGTGAAGGGCGGCGGCACCATGGTCAACAGCTTCGAGGGCGCCATGAGCACGGCGCGCGACAACGAGGCCCAGGTCCAGTTCGACCCCGCCAGCAACAATCCCCATTTCAGCTATCAAGACACCGACGGCACCCACAATGTTTGGTTCCTGGACGGGGTCACCGCCTTCAACCAGATGCATGCCGCCGATCCCTATCGCCCGGCCGGCTATGCCTTGTGGAAGCTCGGCTTCGAGGACCCCTCGATCCTGCCGCTGATGGGCAAGCCCTACAACGCGCCCGCGCCCGCCAGCCTGCAGCATATCGCCAACAATCTGGACGATGTGGATTTCGTCGGCGAAGGCGAGATTCTGCGGGTGATGGGCGATCCCTCACTGGGCAAGCGCAGCCTGACGGTGGAGCGCGGCACCGGCGACATCGTGGACGAAAGCTATGACAGCCTGCCCACCAGCTACATCATCCGCCGCGTGGGCGCCGTGCCCGGCAAGCTGGCGCTGACCTTTGACGACGGGCCGGATCCGGACTGGACGCCGACGATTCTCAAAATCCTGAAGGAAAAGAAGGTGCCCGCCACCTTCTTCATGATCGGCTCCAACATGGAGGCGCATCCGGGCCTGGTGCAGCGGATCATGGCCGACGGCCATGAGGCGGGAAACCACACCTATACCCATCCCAACCTCGCCGACACGCCGGCCACGGCGGTGCGGCTGGAACTGAACGCCACCCAGCGCCTGTTCCAGGCGCTGACCGGCCGTTCGCTGCGCTTCTTCCGCTCGCCCTATCTCAGCGACGCCAGTCCGTCCGACGCCGACGAGATCGAGCCCATCAAGCAGGCCCAGGCGCTGGGCTATATCGAAGTCACCGCCAATCTCGACACCCTGGACTGGGAGCAGAAATCGGTGCCGGAAATGATGGCGCTGGTGAACAAGGCGCTGACCAATCCCAATCCCGACCTGCGCGGCAATGTGCTGTTGATGCATGATTCCGGCGGCGACCGCAGCCGCACACTGGTGCTGCTGCCCAAGCTGATCGATGCGCTGCGGGCCAAGGGCTATTCCTTTGTGCCGTTGTCGCAGCTGGCGGGCTTCAAGCGCGACGATGTGATGCCGCCCTTGCCGCTGACCATCTCGCTCTATGCCGACCGGATGGTGTTCCTCACCATCTCTTATGTCTCGCAGTTCCTGTATTACTGTTTCCTGGGCGCCATCGTGCTGGGCATCTCGCGGCTTCTGGCGCTGGCAGGTCTGGCCTTGTGGAAGCGGGCGCAGGGGCCGGGCACGCCGCTGCCCGGCGACGGCACCGCGCCGGTGGTGACGGTGCTGATCCCCGCCTTCAACGAGGAGAAAGTGATCGTCACCACGGTCGAACGCATCCTGGCCAGCGATTATGCCGACCTGGATGTGCTGGTGATCGATGATGGCTCCAGCGACCACACCGCCTATATCGTCCGCTCGCATTTCGCACGCGAATCGCGGGTGCGCGTCATGTCCATTCCCAATGGCGGCAAGGCCAATGCGCTGAATATCGGCATGGGCGCCGCCAAGGGTGACGTGATCGTGGCGCTGGATGCCGACACCCAGTTCGAGGGCACCACCATCTCGCGGCTGGTGCGCTGGTTCACCGACGACACCATCGGCGCGGTGGCGGGCAACGCCAAGGTCGGCAACCGCATCAACATGATCACCCGCTGGCAGGCGCTGGAATATATCGTGGCGCAGAATCTGGAGCGCCGGGCGCTGTCGGCGCTGGACACGCTGACCGTGGTGCCGGGGGCGGTGGGCGCGTGGCGCAAGAGCGTGCTGCTGGAGCTGGGTGGCTTTCCCGCCGACACGCTGGCGGAAGATCAGGACCTCACCATCGCCATCCAGACCAAGGGCTACCGGGTGCATTTCGATTCCACCGCAGTGGCCTGGACCGAGGCCCCCGCCACGGTGCGCGGCCTGGCCAAGCAGCGTTTCCGCTGGGCCTACGGCACCCTGCAATGCCTGTGGAAGTATCGCCGCATCACCTTCAACGCCCAGTATGGCGAGCTGGGGCTGGTGGCGTTGCCGCAGGTTTGGCTGTTCCAGATTCTGCTGACGACCCTGGCGCCGGTCGCGGACCTGCTGCTGGTGTGGCAGCTGGCGACGCAATGGATCGCCTATTCCCAACATGGCGGCGAGTTCAACAGCGCCAACCTTGCGACCATCCTGACTTATTATGTGGTCTTCACCATCGTCGACCTGCTGGCCGCCATGGTTGGCTTCCTGATGGAGAAGGGCGAGGACTGGAGCCTGCTCTGGTGGCTGGTGCTGCAGCGCTTCGGCTATCGCCAGATCATGTATTATGTGGTGGTGCGCTCGCTGTGGACGGCCGCGAAGGGTCCGTTTGTCGGCTGGGGCAAGCTGGAACGCCACGGCACCGTCAAGGCCAGGGTCTAGCGAACCGGTGTAAAGAAAGTCCCGTTGTCATCGGCGTGATCGGCGCGATAGTTGCGCGCGATGGCGGCGCGGACCTGCGGGCCCAGCGCATCCGGGTCTTCCAGTTGCAGCACCGCGAAATGGCGCGCTTCGATCAGGGCCACCAGCGGCGCGGGATCGCGGGCGCCGGTCAGAAAAGCCTCACCGATGTTGAACACATCGACGGTGGCGGGTTTTCCCGCCCACAGACACAGCGACAGCTGATCGCACAGCGCCGGACCGGGGCGGGATTTGAGAAAATCGATATCGCGTGCCGACTCCGCGGCAAAGGCCGGCGTGAAAGCGAAATTGTTGTCGCCGAAGGTCAGCGCCAGTATCGCCGCCAGCGGCAGGGCCGAGGCGGCAGCCGGCAGGCGCCAGCGCGTCAAACCCAGCACCAGGGAACAGGCGATGGCGAGATCGAAAAAGACATTCACATCCACCCCGTCGCCGGTGGCAAAGCCCAGTCCCAGCAGCAGCGCGAGGCCGGCATAGCAAAGGCAGACATTGCGCCAGGGCGCATGCACACCGAAGGCCGCGATCAGGGGCAGGGGTGCCCACCACAGATAGGTCATGGCGGTTTGCAAATTGGCGAAGGATGACAGGCGCGGCGATACCAGCTGTGTCCACAGGTTGGTGCCGTAAGCCAGGTGGAAGGCGACCAGGCCCAGAGCGCCGGCGGCGACACCGCTGACGATAAAGCGCCATGCGGCGCGGCGATCCTCAGCGCAAAGCCAGAGCGCGGTCGCCAGCGGCAGTGCCAGCAGGTTGTGCTTCACGAACAGGCTGGCGGCGAACAGCAGCGCCGCCGCCGTCACGCGGCCGCGCAGCGCGAACAGCAGCGCCGCGATCTGCACGGCGTGACCTAGCATCTGCGGATCGTCCATGCCGACATAGCCGCTGGCGACCAGCAGGGTGGCGGCCAAGAATAGGGCCGCCAGCGCCGCGCCGCGCCGGTCGCCGCCCATCGCGCGCACGGCGGCGGCGATCCCGGCACAGACCAGCAGGAAGCTCGCAAAGGCGATGATGCGCCCCGCCACAATGGCGTCGCCGGTCAGCGACGCAACGGCGCGCACCACAGGGAAGGACAGTGGCGGATAATTGTTGATCATCAGGCTGCCGGGCAGCGGGTAAAGCTGCGCCGCCATCGCGTGCGCGGCATTCCAGCCCTCGTTGGGATCGCGCGGCACATGCGCCGGAATCGCCAGCCCGTTGCGCAGCAGCAGCGGCAGCGCGATCAGCGCCAGCAGCGCGGCGGCTGCCCATATGGCTGGCCGCCTTGTCATTTCGCGCAGCTCCGGTCCGGCCTGATGTCATAGAGCGAGAAAAAGCTGCCGGCATGGCGCAGCGCCAGCATGGGCGGCACGGCCGAGCGCCTGCCGCCCAGATGCACCACCACCGCGATGTCGAAGTGGCATTGGAAATGATCCAGATAGGGGAAGATCTCGGCCATGTCCGGGTCCGCCGCCATGTCGCCCCGCGCCAGGAAGTTCAGTTCGTCGATGTCGGGCGGTGAGCCTTGCTGGGCGCTGGCGGCGGCGAAGCTGTCATAGGGCGGATTGAGCTGGACCACATGCTGGCCCTTGGTGGTGAACAGCAGCGGCGTGAAGGCGCCTCGCATGGGCACTGCGAATTCGGCCATGTGCCAGTAGGGCTGGTCGGCCTGTTCGCCCAGTGCGTCGCCGTCCAGCACCGTCAGCAGCCGCACGCCGCGCGGCATGTCCGCGAGCGTGGCGGTGAACTCACGGAACTGGCGGTCATAGCCGCGCCAGCTCTGCGTCAATGTCAGCGCGCTGATAGCGATCATGGCCAGCGCCGCCACCGCAAGGCTGCTGCGCAGCAATGGCTTCATGCGAATCTCGGCAGCGGCGAACAGCAGGCTGGCGAACACCGCCGGCAAACGCAGATGCACCGCCCAGCCGCCAAGCGCCCATTCCGGCGCCAGGATCGCGCCCGCCAGCAGCAGCGCCAGCGAACCCCACAGCGCGGGATGCAGCCGCGCCTTGCCGAACGCAATCGCCAGCGCCAGGCCGGCGAACAACAGGATCGGCAGGATATAGGCGGGATTGTCAAAGGCGTGCTGGGTCAGGCTTTCGAACCGGTCCAGCATGGTGTCGGCCAGGTTGAATTGCGTGGTGGCTTCGCCGTTGCTGCGCGGCTTCAGGAACACAAAGGCCAGCGCCGCCGGCACATACAGCAGTGCTACCCGGCCGGCGCGGCGCGCCAGCGCGGCGGGATCGCGCTGTTCGAACCGCAGATTCTGCGCCGCCTCGAAGCCCGCGATCATCAGCAGCAGGATGGCGGCGGCGAAGATGTGGCAGAAATACAGGATGGTGACGGCCAGCGCGAAGCCTGCCAATCGCGCCGGTCCGTCGCGCTTCTCGGTGGCGATCCAGGCGGCGAAGAGGGCAAAGCTCAGGCCGGCTGCGAAATCGTAATTGAAGAAGCCCCAGATGAAGTTGGCATTGTAGGCAAAAAAGGCGCCGAACAAGGGTGCGATGCCGGTGCGGCCGTACAAGGCGCGGTGGATGGCGCCCGGTCCCAGCACCCACAGGAAGATCGCGGCGGTCAGGAACAGCTTGGTCGCCACCACCGTGCCGGTCAGCCGCGCCAGCCAGGGCACCAGGATCTCGGACGCCAGGTTGGGCACGAAGCGCCAGTCCAGGTGATAGATGGCGTTCCCGGTTCCCTGTTTGATCAGTTCAAAGCTGGCGAGATGGGCGGGATAGTCCGGCATGGCGGGCGCCCAGACCGACCACAGCGGGGCTGCCAGCATCAGGGCGGCGGCGATCAGGGCAAGGCCGGTCCAATAGTGATCCCTGGACCATGCTGTGTGATTCTCGCTCTCCCCCGTCATGGCCCGATACTAGGGCAGGGGATTCACGCGGTCAGTGAAAATCTCTCGATGGCGGCAGCACCCGCACATTGCGGGGGTGGCGATGGGTCGGCGGTTGCGGGGGCAGGGCGTCGCCGGAGAGCAGCTTCAGGTCATGGCTGCGGTCGATCAGGGTCTCGGCCATCAGGTGGATCACCCCTTCGGGGCTTTTCTGCACCTTGCCTTCCGCCAGCAGCAGGCGCGCGCCCATCACCTCCTTGCGGAAGCGGTCGAAGGTGCGTTCCCAGACCACCACATTGCACACCCCGGTCTCGTCGCTGAGGGTGATGAAAATGGCGGTGCCTTCGCCCGGCCGCTGGCGCACCAGCACCACCCCGGCGCACCGCACCGAGGCGCCGTCGCGCAGCTTGCCCATATCGGCGCAGGCCGTGATGCCTTCGGCGGCGAAACCGGCGCGCAGGAACTGGGTGGGATAGCCCTTCAGCGACAGCCGCGTGGTCTGATAGTCGGCCAGCACATGCTCGCTCAGCGGCATGGCGGGTAGTGGCGCGATCCGTTCGTCGCCCTGTTCGGGCGTGGCACGCGGGGCGAACAAAGGCAGGGGCTTGTCGTCCGGCAGGCGCCGCACCGCCCACAGCCCTTCGCGCCGGTCCAGCCCGAAACCGCGAAAGGCATCGGCCTCGGCCAGCAGCACCAGGGCGCGGTGGGGAAGTGCGGTGCGGCGGGCGAAGTCGGCAAAGTTGAGAAAATCGCGCTGAGAACGCGCTTGCATTATCACATGCGCATCGGCTTCCTTGAAACTGTCGATCTGGCGAAAGCCCAGCCGCAGCGCCAATGCCCCTGTCGGCGTCCGTTCCAGCGTGTTGTCCCAATCGCTGAAGCAGGCATCCGGCGCCAGCACGGTCACGCCATGCTCGCGGGCGCAGCGCACGATCTCGGCCGGGGCGTAAAAGCCCATGGGCTGGGAATTCAGCAGTGCCGCCGCGAAGGCGGCCGGATGATGGCACTTGATCCAGGCGGAGATGTAGACCAGCAGCGCGAAACTGGCGGCATGGCTTTCGGGAAAACCGTAACTGCCGAAGCCCTTGATCTGTTCAAAGCAGTTTTCCGCGAAGACGGGGTCATAGCCGCGCGCCGTCATGCGGCCGACGAATTTTTCGCGGAAGGAGTCGATGGTGCCGAGATTGCGGAAGGTCGCCATGGCGCGGCGCAGGCCGTTGGCCTCTTCAGAGCTGAACTTCGCCGCCACGATGGCTAGCCGCATCGCCTGTTCCTGGAACAGCGGCACGCCCATGGTCTTTTCCAGCACCTTGTGCAGTTCGTCGGGCGGGCCGTGATCGGGATGCGGCGCGGGGAACCTGATCAGCGACGGATCCTTCCGCCGCTTGAGATAGGGATGCACCATGCCGCCCTGGATCGGGCCGGGCCGCACGATCGCCACTTCGACCGTCAAATCATACAGGGTGCGCGGCCGAAGCCGGGGCAGCATGTTCATCTGGGCGCGGCTTTCCACTTGGAATACGCCGATGGCATCGCCTTTGCACAGCATGTCGTACACGGCCGGGTCTTTCTGCGGCACTGTCGCCAGAAGCAGTTTCTCGTCCCTGCCGCTGCGCGCACTGGCATGGATCAGATCGAAGGCCTTGCGGATGCAGGTCAGCATGCCCAGCGCCAGCACATCCACCTTCATGATGGCTAGGGTGTCCAGATCGTCCTTGTCCCATTCGATGAAATAGCGGTCCTTCATGGCGGCGGGGCCGATGGGCACAGTCCAGTCCAGCTTGTAGCGCGCCAGCACAAAGCCGCCGACATGCTGGGAGAGGTGGCGGGGAAATCCCATCAACCGATTGGCGAAATCCACCGCGCGCGCAATGGCCGCATTCGCCGGATCGGCATCGCCCTGGCGCACCTGATGCTCTTGCAGTTCGTCGCCATGATGACCCCAGACGGTATCGGCCAGTTTGCCGGTGACGTCTTCGGACAGGCCGAACACCTTGCCGACCTCGCGGATGGCGCTGCGGGGGCGGTAATGGATGACGGTCGCGGTCAGGGCGGCGCGGCGGGTGCCGTAGCGGCGATAGACATACTGGATGACTTCCTCGCGCCGCTCATGCTCGAAGTCCACATCGATGTCGGGCGGCTCGCGCCGTTCGGTGTTGAGGAACCGCTCGAACAGCACTTCGATTTCGGTCGGGTCCACCGAGGTGACGCCCAGGGCGTAACACACCACCGAATTGGCGGCCGAGCCGCGCCCCTGGCACAGGATGTCCTGGCTGCGCGCGAACCGCACAATGTCGTGCACGGTGAGGAAGTAATGCGCGATCTGGCTGTCGGCGATGAAGGCCAGTTCCTTTTCCGCGATGGCCGCGACAAAGTCCGGCACGCCTTCGGGGTAGCGCCATTGCAGGCCCGCCGCGGTGAGATCGCGCAGATGGCCGTCGGCGCTCTTGCCACGCGGCACCGGCTCGCGTGGGTAGCGCTGACCCAACTCGGCCAGCGTGAAGGTGATGCGGCCGGCGAAGCGCAAGGTTTCGGCCACGGCCTCGGGGCAGGCGCGGAACAGCCGTGTCATTTCATCAGCCGGTTTCAGATGGCGCTCGGCATTGGCCCGCAGCCGCTGGCCGGCCTCTTTCAGGGTGACATGTTCGCGGATGCAGGTGAGCACGTCCTGCAATTCGCGCTGCTCGGGATGATGATAGAGCGCATCGTTCACCGCGATCAGCGGCACGCGCGACTGGCGTGACAACTGCCTGAGGTCGCGCAGGCGTCGCCGGTCCTCGCCGGTATAAAGCATGGACGCGGCCAGCCAGGTGTCGGGGCCCAGGTCGCGCAGCACATCTTTTGCGCCTTCCAGATCTGTGGGCATCACGATCAGCAGCAGCCCGCGCCGGTATTCCAGCAGGTCGGCGAAATCCAGCAGGCACTCGCCTTTTGTGGCGCGCAGCTTGCCGATGGAGATCAGCCGCGACAGCCGGCCATAGGCCTTGCGGTTCCTGGGATAGGCCAGGATGTCGGGCGTGCCGTCGCGAAACACCAGCCGCGTTCCGATCAGCAGCCGCGGCCGCGTCGCTTCGTCCAGGGTCTTCCACACCGCATAAGCCCGCACCACGCCGGCCAGGCTGTTGCGGTCGGCGATGCCGATGGCGGGATAGCCCAGGGCATGCGCCTGCACCACGAACTGCTGCGGATGCGAGGCGCCGCGCAGGAAGGAGAAGTTGGTGGTGACCGCGAGCTCGACATAGCTCACGCGAACACACCCTGCATGTACCAGCGCGGAGCGCCGATCTGGTGATACAGGCCGTCGCGATAGAGCCAGAAGCGCTGGCCGTCGCCGGTTTCCACGCGGAAATAGTCGCGCGTCAGACCTTCGCGCTTCCACCAGTCCATGGCGATGCGTTCCGGCCCCTCGGCGCGGGTGACGTCGAACTGGGCCTTGCGCCAGCGAAAGCGCTTTGGCGCGCCTTCGGGAAATTCCGACGCGGGCACGTTGATCTCTTCGGGGCGTTCCAGCAGCCGCAGCGGGCGGCGGGGCGGATCGCCGGGTGCGCGTTTCAGGCGCCAGTCGCCAGTAAAGTCACGATCCTGCGCCGGCACGGCGACGGCTGCGGCCTCCGGGATGTGGGTATCCTGCGGCACGAAGCGCTGCACGCGATGCTCGCCGAAGCGCACCGACAGGCGGTCGACCAGGAAACCGATTTGCCGGCGGGCATTCTCATTGGTGTCGAAGCTGATGGTGGCGGGATTGGTTTCTTCCGCCAGCAGGGCTTCCAGTCGGATCACGTCAAAGCCAAATCCTGCGTCCAGAGGATCGATAAGCGCATCCAGCTTCTGGCGCAGCAGCCGCAGCATCACGGCCGGATCGCGCAGGGGTTCGCCCATCTTGATGGCGATGCGGTCCACCTGGCCGTCGGCGCGGAAGAAGGCCGCTTCCAGCACCCGCACGCCGCGTCCCTCGCGCTCCAGCACGCCGGACAGCGACTGGGCCAGCGACAGCAACGAGGCGGCGATGGCGTCCTGGGTGACGATGGGTTCGGCGAAGCGCTGTTCCACCATCAGGTCGGGCAAGGGGCGGCGCGGGGTCAGCGGTTGTTCCTGTTCGCCCAGCAAGATACGCAAGCGGGTGACGAAGCTGCGCCCCAGCCGCTCCGACAATTCGCTGGCGATGCGCGCGGCGACCATGCCGATGGTTTTCAGCCCGGCATGGCGCAGGGCGCGCAGGATCCTGTCGTCGCAGTCCAGCGCCGTGATGGGCAGGGGCGCCATCGCTGCCGCTTCACCGCCGGGCGGCACGATGCTGCGCGGGGCATAGCGCGCCAGTGCACGCGCCGCCAGCGAGGTGCCGGCGATGGCGCCCTGCACGGCAAAGCCCTGCTCGCCGATGCGGCGCACCACCAGCGACAGCATCGCCGCCTCGCCGCCGAACAGATGCGCGGCGCCGGTGATGTCCAGCAGCAATCCATCCGGCGCATCCAGCGACACCAAAGGCGTGAAGCGGTCGCACCAGTCGGCGATGCTGTCCAGCAGCTTGGCATCGGCGCGTTCGTCGGCCGCCACGATTCGCAGCGGTTGCACCATGGCGCGGGCATTGGCGAGTGGCTGGCCTTTATGGAGTCCGAGCCGTTGCGCCCGCGCCTCCAAAGCGTGGACGTGCAGTGCGTTGCCGGACTTGCCGCTGATGATCAGCGGCGCGTCAGATGGCGACGCGTTCTTCCTGGTAAGCCTGTCGGTGGGCAGGCGCGGCAGCCACAGCGCCAATATCCGCCGTGTCGAAACAGCCATGTTCGGGATTCCAGTGCATCAGAAATTGACCCAGCCCGCCTAGGCGGTGACGGGTGAGGCGTGCGTCGAAAACCGGATTGCCCCAGTCATCATCATCGGCGCGTGACGGCGCGCTGGCCGCCTGCCAGCGGGTGAGCGCCGAGCTGGGCTCCTCCTGCGCGCCTTCGCGCAGCGCGATGACGCTGGCCCCGCTTTCGCCGGCCAGGAAAGACAGCCGGCGGCTGGCCACCAGGTCCAGGCATTTGGGCTGGCCGCCCAGTTCCAGCAGCAGCGCGCCGACATGGGGACAGGCCAGGATATCGGCCGCCGCCGACAGGGCATCGCCGGCATTGCGGGTCCGCACCAGGATCAGGTTGCCCGGGTCGCCGCCCAGCTCGGCCAGGCCGCGGGGCGAGACCGGGCCAAACTCCAGCGCCTCGTAATCGGGCCGCACCCAGAAGAAGGGTTTGCTGCCCGCCGCCAGCATCGCCAGCAGCACGGCAAAGCCGCCGCCGCTCCAGCCTTGGGCAAAAACCTCGTGCAGGGCGCCAGGTCGCAGGCCTCCGCCCAACACGGCATCGGCCCCGGCATGGCGCAAAGGCACGGGCGCGCGGTCCGGCGGCAGGCCGTATCGCGCCAGGGAATGCCGCAATTCCGCGATTTTTGCACTATTGTTCATGGTATGTTCTATAATGCGCCAAGCCCGGAAAGAGTCAATTACGCGCTGGCTGCATGGCTGCTTATTTACCTGGTGCACGTCTGGGATGTTGCGCCGCAACCGATGGCGTGATCGAATAGCCAGTAATTCTACAAGAACGCGCAATTTTGTTGC
>JAQGLO010000030.1 GCA_028292825.1 Alphaproteobacteria bacterium
CATCAAGCTCGCCAGTGAGCGGCACCATGAATATGCCACGCTGGAACATCTGCTTCTTGCCCTGATCGACGACAGTGACGCCAGCCAGGTGATGAAGGCCTGCAATGTCGACATGGAGTCATTGCGCAAGACCGTGCAGTAATATGTCGATACCGATCTTGCCACCCTCGTCACCGAGGACGGAGAGGATGCGAAGCCCACCACCGGCTTCCAGCGGGTGGTGCAGCGCGCCGTGCTGCATGTGCAGAATTCCGGCCGCGACGAGGTGACAGGCGCCAATGTGCTGGTCGCCCTGTTCACCGAGCGCGAAAGCCATGCGGTGTATTTCCTGCAGGAGCAGAACATGAACCGGCTGGATGCCGTGAGCTATATCAGCCACGGCATCGCCAAGCGCCCCGGCATGAGCCAGCCCAAGGCGGTGAAAGGCAGCGACGACGAGGAGGAGGGCGAGAAGCAGCCCAAGCAGGGCACCGAGGCGCTGGAGGCCTATTGCGTCAACCTCAACGAGAAGGCCAAGTCCGGCAAGGTCGATCCCCTGATCGGCCGCTCTGCCGAAGTTGAGCGCACGATTCAGATTCTCTGCCGCCGCCAGAAGAACAACCCGCTGTTCGTAGGCGATCCCGGCGTGGGCAAGACCGCCATCGCCGAAGGACTGGCGCGCAAGATCATCCATGGCGAAGTGCCCGAAGTGCTGCGCAACGCCGTGATCTATTCGCTCGACATGGGTTCGCTGATTGCCGGCACCCGCTATCGCGGCGACTTTGAAGAGCGCCTGAAGAATGTCGTCAAGGAACTGGAAAGCCTGAAAGGCGCCATCCTGTTCATCGACGAGATCCACACCGTGATCGGCGCCGGCGCCACTTCTGGCGGTGCGATGGATGCCTCCAACCTGCTCAAGCCCGCGCTGGCCCAGGGCACGCTGCGCTGCATCGGTTCGACCACCTACAAGGAATACCGCCAGTATTTCGAGAAGGACCGCGCGCTGGTACGCCGCTTCCAGAAGATCGATGTCAGCGAGCCGAACATCGAGGATTCCATCAAGATCCTGATGGGCATCAAGAGCTACTTCGAGAATTACCACAAGATCCGCTACACCGCCGACGCCATCCGGGCGGCGGTGGAGCTGTCGGCCAAGTACATCAACGACCGCAAGCTGCCCGACAAGGCTATCGACGTGATCGACGAGCTGGGCGCCGGCCAGATGCTGTTGCCGGAATCCCGCCGCAAGAAGGTGGTGGGGGTGAAGGATGTGGAGGAGGTGATCGCCAAGATCGCGCGCATTCCCTCCAAGTCCGTCTCCAAGAACGATACCGAAGCGCTGCGCACTTTGGAATCCGACCTGGGCCGCGTGGTCTATGGCCAGGATGCCGCCATCCATGCCTTGTCGTCGGCGATCAAGCTGGCGCGCGCCGGGCTGCGCCAGCCGGAAAAGCCCATCGGCTCCTACCTGTTCAGCGGCCCCACCGGCGTCGGCAAGACCGAAGTCGCCAAGCAGCTGGCCAGCGTTCTGGGCGTGGAATTCCTGCGCTTCGACATGAGCGAGTATATGGAGCGCCACACGGTCAGCCGCCTGATCGGCGCGCCGCCGGGCTATGTCGGCTTCGACCAGGGCGGGCTATTGACCGACGGCATCGACCAGCATCCGCACTGCGTGCTGCTGCTCGACGAAATCGAGAAGGCGCACCAGGACATGTACAACATCCTGTTGCAGGTGATGGACCACGGCAAGCTGACAGACCACAACGGCAAGAAGATCGATTTCCGCAATGTCATCCTGATCATGACGACCAATGCCGGCGCGTCGGACGCCGCCAAGGAAGCCATCGGTTTCGGCCGCGGCAAGCGCGAAGGCGAGGACGAGGAAGCCATCAAGAAGCTGTTCACGCCCGAATTCCGCAACCGTCTCGATGCGATCATTCCCTTCGCGCCGCTGAACCGCGACACCATCGACAAGGTCGTGGAAAAGTTCGTGCTGGAACTGGAAGCGCAGCTGGCCGATCGCGACGTGACATTCGACCTGACTCCCGAAGCCACCCGCTGGCTGGGCGAGAAGGGCTATGACGAAGCCTTTGGCGCCCGTCCGCTGGCCCGTGTCATTCAGGACAGCATCAAGAAGCCGCTGGCCGACGAGATCCTGTTTGGCAAGCTCAAGGACGGTGGCACCGTGCGCATCCTGCTGGACCGCGAGAAGGACAAGCTGGCCTTCGAATTCGTGCCGGCGGCGGAAGCCAAGCCGCGGGCTCCCAAAGGCAAAGGCAAGAAGCCGGCGGCCAAGGAAGACGTGTGATCTTCGCCGGCGGCTGCCTCTGCGGTGACCTGCGCTGGAAGGCGTCGGCGCCACCTCGGTACATGGGATTGTGTTTCTGCGCCGACTGCCGCAAGGCGTCTGGGTCAGGCTTGATTCCCTTCATGGGCTTTGACGCCGCCGCGCTGACCATCACCGGCCGCTGGACGGTGCATACGCTGACCCATGCCGACGGACGTGCGGCGGTGCGCAACAGCTGCATCGTCTGCGGCGGCCTGGTGTTCGGTGGCAAGCTGGGCGAGACGGACCGGTACAATATCTATGCCGGCTCGCTGGACGATCCCGCGCAATTCAAGCCGACCGTCGCACTCTTCATCCGCGACAAGCCAGACTGGGTGGTGATCCCATCCGGCCTGAAACAGTTCGAGGCGATGCCGGGCTAAAGCGGCTCCTCGTGATGCACCACGGCGGGCGGGCTTGCGAACAGCGGGCCCAGCACGGCGCGCCATTCCTGGAAGGCCTGGCTTTCGCGGAAGCCCACCGTGTGGTCCTCCAGGGTTTCCCACCACACCAGCAGCAGGAAGTCCTCCGGATTCTCGATGCCCTGGCGCATCTCGATCTTGTGGAAGCCCTTGGCGGCGGCGATGTGCGGCCGCGCTTTCGGGAAGGCGGCCTTGAAGGCGTCGGCTTGGCCGGGCTTCACGGTGATGAGGGCGCGTTCGAGGATCATAGGGCACTCCGGATTTTGGCGGCGATGGGTTCCAGCAGCTTGCCGCTTACCATGTTGCGCGCATGGGGCGCCAGCCGGTCGCCGGTATAGCGCGGGATGATGTGGAAATGGACGTGAAACACGGTCTGGCCCGCCGCCGCGCCGTTGAACTGGGTCAAGACGATGCCATCCGGCTCCAGCGCCGCCTGCACCGCCAGCGCCACCTTGCGGGCGGTGGTGATCATCGCCGCCGCGCCCTGGGCCGACAATTCCAGGATATTCTGCGCCGGCTCGTTGGAGATCACCAGCACATGGCCTTCGGATTGCGGCATCACGTCCATGAAGGCCAGAGTCTTGTTGTCCTCGAACACTTTCACGCAAGGCATCTCGCTGCGCAGAATCTTGGCGAACACATTGTTGGGATCATAGGCCATTCATTTTTCCTTTTTAAACGGCGCGTGCGCCGCCAGTTCCGCCATCTGCTCCGCCACCGCCGCGCGCTCGGCGGTGAGATAATCGTCCACCGCCCGCGCCAGTCCCTTGTGCGCGATGGCATGGGCGCTGTAGGTCGGCACCGGCAAATAGCCGCGCAGCAGCTTGTGCTCGCCCTGCGCCCCCGCTTCAACCCGTTTCAGCCCGTGCGCGATGGCAAAGTCAATCGCCTGGTAATAACAGGTTTCGAAATGCAGGAAGGGCACATATTCGCTGCAGCCCCAGTTGCGCCCGAACAGCACGCCGTCACCGAACAGGTTCAGCGCCCCGGCGACAGTCCTGCCATCCAGCTTGGCCATGATCAGCAGGGTCTGCGCCCCCAGGCTCTGCCCCAGCCGCGAGAAGAAGTCGCGCGTCAGGTATGGCGTCCCCCATTTGCGCCCGCCCGTGTCCATGTAGAAATCGAAGAACTGGTCCCAGTGCGCCTCCGTGATATCCGCGCCCGTCAGCCAGTCGAACGTTACCCCCGCCGCCACGACCGAGGCCCGCTCCTTGCGCAGGTTCTTGCGCTTGGCCGAGGACAGTTCGCCCAGAAATTCGTCGAAGCTTTTGTAGCCGCGATTTTCCCAGTGAAACTGCTGGCCAGTGCGCTGCAGATACCCGGCATCGCCCGCCGCCTGCCATTCCGCGTGGGTGAGGAATGTGATGTGCAGCGACGACGCCCCGATCTGTTTGACCGCCGCCTGCGCCGTCTTCAACAGGGCCTCGCGATTGCCCAGCAGCCGCGGTCCCGTCACCGGGGTGAAGGGCACGGCGCATTGCAGCTTGGGATAATAGTCGCCACCGCTGCGCTCCAGCGCCTCGGCCCAGCCATGGTCGAAGACATACTCGCCCTGGGAATGGCTTTTCAGATAGAGCGGCATCAGGCCGTCTTCCATCAGCAGGTGCGCCGGCTGCCAGCCGGTCTCGGCCGATGCCGATCCCGACGCCTCCAGCGCCGCGAAGAATTCAAAGGTCGTGAAGGGATGGGGCTGCGCCAATCCTTTGGGATTGGCGAACGCATTCCAGCGTTCGCGCCCCACTTCCGCCGCGCTGGTCATCAATCGTGCCGAAGAGGAGCGTGCTGTCACTTGATCTCGAAGATCGCTTCCACTTCCACCGCCACGCCGCGCGGCAGCGAGCCGACGCCGACCGCGGCGCGGGCATGCTTGCCGGCATCGCCGAACACGGCGGCGATCAGGTCGGACGCGCCATTGGCCACTTCCGGATGCTGGGTATAGTCGGGCGCGGCATTGACGAAGACGCCCAGCTTCAGACAGCGCGTCACCCGGTCCAGATCGCCGATGGCGGCCTTCAGCTGCGCCAGGATGTTGATGGCGCAAAGCTGCGCCGCGGCCTGTCCCGCTTCCAGCGGCACGTCCACGCCCAGCTTGCCGATATACTTGATGGCGCCGTCCGCGATGGGAATCTGGCCGGAAACGAACACGATATTGCCGCTGATGGTGCAGGGCACATAGCTGGCGACCGGCATGGGGGGCGAGGGCAGGGTCACGCCCAGTTCTTTCAGGCGGGATTCGATGACGGACATAAAAACCTCTTCATGAATGACACGAAACTACAGGCTCGGAGACGCCGCCGCTATAAGAACGTCGTTTTTGATTTGCGACCTTGGCATGAAACTGCGTCTTTTTGCGGCGATTTTCGCCTGCGTTCCACTTGCCGCCCAGGCGCAGGACGCACCCCTCAAATTCTCTTACCGCTTCGGCACCCCCGGCACCAATCACTGGCGTGTGGACGGCGTCCTGCATGCCGTTGCGGATCAGGCAGGGGTCATCCTGGAGCCCCGGATCGGCCCGGACATGCTGGTGATCGCCATTTCGGGAGAGATCGAGCAGGACAAGGGTGAACATCCCAAGGGCTTCCGCTTCATGCTGGGCTTCACGCGCGATGGCGACCGGCTGGGCGAGAGCTGGGAGGACTGCAACAGCGACATGCTGGCCGATTGCGTCCGCCAGGTGACGGACGACATCCGCAGCGCCGACGCCATCCATCACTAACCGGGGCGCTTGGGCGCCTTTCGGAAGGCGCGTCCGGTGCCTACTGCCGCGCCGCCGAACTTGGCGCGTATCTTGTCCATCGCCCGTTCCGCCGCCGCCCGCTTGTCGCCAGCCACATCAATCAGACTGGCGGGATCGGCGCCCACCGCCGGCGCCAGGTTGGATAACCCCACACCCAGCAGGCGGAATCGGGTGCCGTCGGCCTCGCGCTTCAGGGCGGCCTGCGCGGTGCGGAAGATGCGGTCGGCCAGCTGGGTCGGCGCATCCAGTGAGGCCGAGCGGGTGCGCAGCCGGAAGTCGGAGGTTTTCAGCTTCAGCACGATGGTCTTGCCCGCCAGCCCGTAATCCTTGGCGCGGGCGCTGACCCGTTCGGCCTGCCGCCACAGCACCGCTTCAAGTTCGGGCAGCTTTGCCAGGTCCTTGTCGAAGGTGGTTTCCGACGAGATGGTCTTCATCTCGCCGCCGGGATCGACCCTGCGGCTGTCCTGGGCATTGGCCATGCGGTGCAGCCACAGCCCGGTGGCGCCATAACGATGCGCCAGTTCGCGCGGATCGCCGTCCTGCAATTGGCCCATCGTCATGATGCCGTCGCGTTCCAGCCGCGCCTGCATCACCTTGCCGGCGCCGCGCATCATGCTGATCGGCTTGTCGCGCAGGAACGACCGCGCCTCGGCCATGCCGATCACGGCAAAGCCGCGCGGCTTGTCCAGCTCGCTCGCCAGCTTGGCGAGGAACTTGTTGCCCGACAGGCCGACCGAGACGGTGATGCCGATCTCGCGCGCGATCCGCTGGGCCAGCCCTGCCATGCTGCGCGCCGGGCTCTTGTGATGGATGCGGTCGGTGCCCGACAGATCGAGATAGGCTTCGTCCAGCGACAGCGGCTCCACCAGCGGCGTCAGTTCCTCCATGAAGCCGCGTATCTGCTTGGCGACCTGCGCATAATGCGCATGGCGCGGCTTCAGTATCACCGCCTGCGGGCACAGTTTGCGGGCCTGGAACATGGGCATGGCCGAACGCACGCCATAGGTGCGCGCGATGTAGCAGCAGGTTGAGACCACGCCGCGCGTTTCCCCGCCCACGATCAGGGGCTTGTCCTTCAGGGATGGATCGTCACGTTTTTCAATGGCCGCATAGAAGGCGTCGCAGTCCATGTGCGCGATGGCCAGCGTCTCCAGCTCGGGATGGGCGATCACCCGGGTCGAGCCGCAGGACGGGCAGGGCGCATCCGCCCGCGCATCGCTCAGGCATTCCCGGCAGAAGGCGGGCCATTCATGTATTTTGGCGGTTACGCCGGCCACAGCCATGCCGCGCCTCGTACACCGCTGGAATCCCCATGCCTGTTCTTCACGATTTTCGGCGGTCCGCCCAGGGTGAAACCGTATGTCTCCACCAGTGGCGGCAGGTCGTCATACAGCCGCGCAATGTTGGAGACGCCGCCGCCCAGCACGATCACGTCGGGGTCGAGAATGTTCACCATCGTCGCCATCCCCCGCGCCAGCCGGTCGATCAGCCGCGTAACGGTGGCGCGTTCCTCCATGCCGTCCGACGCCGCGATGTCCGCCAGCGGCAGGGCGCGACCCGTCAGGCGCGCGAATTCGCGTTCCACGAACGGCCCGGCCACCCAGGTTTCCAGGCAATCGCGCTTGCCGCAGTAACAGGCGCGGCTGTCGGCGCGTTCCGCATCGGTCATGGCGGGCAGGGGAATGTGCCCCCATTCGCCGCCGATGCCGTGCGCGCCCACCAGCACCTTGCCATCCACGACAATGCCGCCGCCGACGCCGGTGCCGGTGATCACCCCGAACACCACGCCGGCCCCGGCCGCAGCGCCGTCACTGGCTTCCGACAAGGCGAAACAGTTGGCGTCATTCGCCAATCGTATCTCGCGTCCCAGCGCCGCCCGCAGATCGGCGCGCAGGGGCTTGCCGATGAGCCAGGTAGAGTTGGCGTTCTTGATGGTGCCGGCCGCCGTTTCGCTGCCGGGAATTGCCAGCCCGACGCTGCCGGGCGCGCCCGTGGCGGTTTCCGCCTCGCGCACCAGTTCCGCGATCATTCTTACCGTGCCGTCATGGTCGCGCGCCGTCGGCACCCGCTTGCGCCACAGGTCCGCGCCGCCCGGTCCCATGGCCAGAAATTCGGTCTTGGTGCCGCCAAGATCGATACCGATCCTCATTCCGTCTCTCCCACCAGCCGGTGGCGGGCCAGGTGCAATTGTCTGGCGGAAACCTGGGCATGCTCGCAAAAGCGCAGCAGCAGTTCCTCGTCCCCCAGCAGGAATTCCAGCACCGCGGCCCCGGTTTCCGGGTTTCCGGCCGCCTCGCGCAGTTCCGCCGGATCGATCCCGGATTGCGCCAGGAACCTCTGGATGCCGTCTTCCTCCCCGGCCAGCCAGCCAAGGCCTTCCAAAGCCAGTATTTCCGCGTTTTCGGGGGTCATCAGAGGGCCATCGTCAAGGGTGCGTTAAGAGATAATCCCTAATACTGGCGAAAACAGCCAGAGCCCCCGGCAGGCCGGGACCAGTGCTGCGGGAGTTTGCCATGGATGCCAAGACAAAAACCGTGCTGATCGTGGAGGACAATGAGCTCAACATGAAGCTCTTCCACGACCTGCTCGACGCCCATGGCTACAACATCCTGCAGACCAAGGACGGCATGGAAGCGCTGGACATTGCGCGCGAACACCATCCCGACCTGATCCTGATGGACATCCAGCTGCCGGAAGTCAGCGGCCTGGAAGTGACCAAGTGGCTGAAGGAAGACGATTCGCTCAAGGGCATTCCCGTCGTCGCCGTCACTGCCTTCGCCATGAAGGGCGACGAGGACGTCATCCGCCAGGGCGGATGCGAAGCCTATATCTCCAAGCCCATCTCGGTGACCAGCTTCCTGGATACCGTTCGGCGCTTTATCGGATAACGCCATGACGGCCCGCGTCCTTGTCGTGGATGACATCCTCTCGAACGTCAAGCTTCTGGAAGCGAAGCTGACGGCGGAGTATTTCGAGGTCATCACCGCCTTCAACGGCCTGGAGTGTCTCGCCCGCATGGCGGAGAGCATTCCCGATATCGTGCTGCTGGACGTGATGATGCCCGGCATGGACGGTTTCGAAGTCTGCCGCCGCATCAAGTCCAATCCCCGCACCGCGCATGTGCCGGTGGTGATGGTCACCGCGCTCGACCAGCCCTCAGACCGCGTCGCGGGCCTGGAAGCCGGCGCCGATGATTTCCTCACCAAGCCGGTCGACGATTCCGCGCTGTTCGCGCGGGTGCGTTCGCTGGTGCGGCTGAAAATGATGACCGACGAGCTTCGCATGCGCGAATCCACCGGCCAGGGCATGGGGCTGATCGATCCGGCCGAGACCATGATCGAGAACAACCTGTCCGGCCGCATCCTGGTGATCGAGGACCGCGCCGAATCCGTTGCCTGGTTTGCCTCGGCGCTGGCGCCCCAGAACGAAGTCTCCTCCGCCGACACCTTTGAAGAAGCGCTGGTGCGGGTGAAGGGCGGCGATTACGACCTGATCGTGGTGTCGCTGGGCATGCGCGGCTTTGACGGCTTGCGCCTGTGCTCGCAGTTGCGCTCGCTGCCGGAAGGCCGCCATGTGCCGATCTTGGTGGTGGTCAGCGACGGCGATCGCCGCAAGCTGACCCAGGCGCTGGAAATGGGCGTCAACGACTATCTCACCCGCCCCGTTGATAAGAACGAGCTGGTAGCCCGTGTCCGCACCCAGTTGCGCAAGAAACGCTATGCCGACCGGCTGCGCCACAACGTCCAGCTGAGCCTGGAAATGGCGATCACCGACCAGCTCACCGGCCTGCACAATCGCCGCTATATGAGCCGCCACCTCGACACGCTGATGTCGAATGCGAAGAAGGGCGATCGTCCGCTGGCCTTCGTCATCATGGACATCGATTACTTCAAGCAGGTCAATGACACCTACGGCCACGACATCGGCGACGAGGTGCTGAAGGAATTTGCCGGCCGCATCGCCGCCAACACCCGCGGCATCGACCTGGCCTGCCGCTATGGCGGCGAGGAGTTCGTTGTCGCCATGCCCGACACCGACATCGCCTTCGCCACCAACATCGCCGAGCGCCTGCGGCAGTCGATCGAAACCACGCCCATCAAGATCAGCCGCGCCCCCGGCCAGCTGAACATCACCATCTCCATCGGCATTGCCCGCTGCGAAGGCGCCAGCGACACCGCCGAAACCCTGCTGCACCGCGCCGACCAGGCGCTGTATCGTGCAAAACGGACCGGCCGCAACAAAGTGGTCGCCGACGCGGCCTAGCCCGTCTCCCGAAAATCGCCTAGCGTCTTCCCAACAACAAGAAATGGGAAACGCCATGCGCCTTGTCCTGATCGCACCGCTGCTGCTGGCCCTGTCCGCATCGGCGCAGCCGGCTCTGCCGCCCATCACCGCGCCGTTCACCATCCACCATATCGCGACGGGGATCGGCCAGGGCTATTCCCAGGTGGTGATCGACCTCAACCATGACGGCAAGCCGGACGTGGCCGCGCTGGGTCTCACCGCCGACGCGATTTATTGGTACGAGAATCCCACCTGGACCCCGCATCTCATCATGACCGTGAAGGACGCCCCCAAGCCGGTCTATATGGACGCCGCCGACATAGACGGCGACGGCATCCCGGAAATCGCGCTGGCCTATCGCTTCAACACCGACCCGCACAAGGATCTGGGCACGGTGGCGATCCTGCATCATGACGGCGATCCGCGGCGGCCGTGGAAGATCGACCATGTGATCGACAATGTGCCGTCCGACCACCGGGTTCGCTTCGCTGATATTTCCGGCAACGGCAAGCCCGCGCTGGTCATTGCGCCGATCCTGGCGGGCACCGCCACCGGCTTTCCCGACCCCGACCGAAATGTGACGCCGCTTTATGTCTACCGGCCGGAGAATGGCTGGAAGCGCGAAACCATCACCCTGGAAAACCATGGCGTCAGCCACGGCCTCAACATCCAGGCTTTGTCGGGCAGCGGCCAGGCGGTGATGACCAGCGGCTATGAAGGCACCAACATCCATGAATACCGGGACGGCAAGTGGGTTCGAACGCCGCTGACAAAGGGCCTGGATGCGCCCTGGCCCGGCGGCGGTTCCAGCGACGTGATGTTCGGCCATGTCGGGGGCAAGCGTTTCTACGTCACCATCGAGCCGTTCCACGGCAACATGGTGGTGGTGCATATGCCGGATGGCTCAAAAAATGGAAGTGGGGGCGGCTATACCCGACAGGTGATCGACGACCAGCTCGCCAACGGCCATGCCCTGGCCCTGGTGGATGTGGATGGCGACGGCACCGACGAGATCGTGGCGGGCGGCAACCGCTCCAGCCAGAGCCTGTATTTCTACAAGGCCGCCGACGCGACCGGCCAATCCTGGACCCGATATCAGATGGATGACGACATGGCGCCCGCCGCCTGCCACACCGCCGACATCAAGGGCACGGGCAAGCTGACCGACGTGGTGTGCCTGGACATGCGCGAACCGGGTTGGCTGACCTGGTACGAATATAACGGCAGATAGGCGCCGCTATTCCTCGTCCTCTTCTTCGTCTTCTTCATCGACCGGCTCAGGCTGGGGTTCGCCGGACGTCATTTCGGTCACCCGGTCGATCACCGAGACCAGCACTTCGGGCTCGCGCGCGCCCGACACCGCCAGCTTGTTGCCGAAGATCATCGCCGGCACGCCGGTGACGCCCATCTCGCGGGCGATCTGGTCTTCGCGGGTGACAAGATTCAGGTCGGTATCGGATTCCAGCATCTGGGCGATCTCGACGCCGTCCATGCCGCAGATGTCGGCAATGTCGGCCAGCACGCGCACATCGCCGATATCCTCGCCATTCTCGAAATAGGCGATGAACAACCGCTCCACCACTTCGTCCTGTACCCCGGCGGTTTCCGCCCAGCGGATCAGGCGGTGGGAATCCAGGGTGTTGGGACGCCGCGTGATGGCGGCGAAATCGAAGGCGATGCCTTCCTTCTCGCCTTCGGCCGCGATCAGCTTGTGCATCTCCACGATCTTCATGGGATCGTCGCCGAACTTCATGCGCATATAGACCTGCCGGTCCATGCCT
>JAQGLO010000060.1 GCA_028292825.1 Alphaproteobacteria bacterium
AAAAAAGCGGGACAAAGCGGTATACGGGTGACCCCGTCTGCCGCTTTCTTCTTTAGGCGCGTCCGGAAGTCCGTAAGGCCAAGGCGTAGGTGTCAACTCCAAGACGGGTAGGTGCTTTGATGGCTCGACTTAATCTGGTAGCGGCGAACCCGCAAAAAGAAATCAAACCGCGCGTTGCGAAAGCACCGCGGCCTGTTGTGGTTCCGGCGTCTAACGACGACTTCAAGGATCATTTCATCAACCGCAATGGCGTCGTCTATGCCGGCAGCCATGTGATCATCGACCTGTGGGAAGCCACCGGCCTCGACAATCGCGAGTTGCTGGAAACCGCGCTGATCGACGCCGTGCAGGCGGCCGGTGCGACCTTGCTCCACATCCACCTCCACAAGTTCGAGGATGGCGGCGGCATTTCGGGCGTGGCGGTGCTGGCCGAAAGCCACATCTCCGTCCACACCTGGCCGGAAAAGGGCTTTGCCGCCTTTGACGTGTTCATGTGCGGCGATGCCCAGCCCATGAAGGCGCTCGACGTCTTCAAGAAGGCGTTCAACCCGGGCCGCGTCGTGGTCGGCGAACACAAGCGCGGCGTGCTGTAGGCACCCCTCTTGTCGTTTGCCAGCGGTACGCACCCTGATCCCTTGATGGGGCGGAGGTGCGAACCCCGCGCGACCAACGCGACGGATACGCTCACGAACTGAAAAGGCGGGAACAGTGTTCCCGCCTTTTTCTTTACAAGGTCTCGCATGATCCCCTGGGTGCATCTGGATACGGCGGCGGTGCCGGGCGGCGGCGAGTTGCGGCTGATGCAGCGCGGGCACGAATTCGCGATCTTCGCCGGCGCCACCCCGCTGATGAACAGCCGCATGAGCAGTTCGGAAGTGGTGCTGGCCGAGATCGCCTGCGAACGCCTGAAGGGCCGCCGGCATCCCCGCATCCTGGTCGGCGGCTATGGCATGGGCTTCACCCTGCGCGCCGCTTTGGCCGGGCTGGGCGGCGATGCGCGCATCGTGGTGGCCGAACTGGTGCCGCAGGTCGTCGCCTGGGCGCGCGGACCGATGGCGGAGCTGACCGCCGGTGGCCTCGACGATCCGCGCGTCAAGGTTCACGAAGGCGATGTCGGCGCGCTGATGGCGACGTCGCGCGCCGGCTTCGACGCCATCCTGCTGGACGTGGACAATGGCCCCGATGGCCTCAGCCGCAAGGCCAATGACAGTCTCTATTCCGTGCGCGGCCTGAACACCGCACGCCAGGCCCTGCGCCCGGGCGGGATGCTGGCGGTGTGGTCCGCCGCCCCCAGCGCCGTCTTCGTCAACAAGCTCGGCCAGGCCGGCTTCAATGTGGAAGAGATCAAGGCCCGCGCCAACAAGGGCAAGGGCGTGCGCCACATCATCTGGGTCGCGACGAACCCTGCTGCGGCTGTCCAGCCACCGCGAAAATAATCTGGGGCTGACGCAGCAGCAGTTTCACGGCCTGTCCCCGCATTCCGCCAATCCACACGCTTTTGCGCGATGCGATAATGGCGGCATGACCGCGACGCGCCGCCATCTTTCCACACATTGTCCACGCCCCGGGGGGAGGGGGATGGCGTCCATTCATCAAAACGAATACTTGGCAAGCCGTTGGAAGATCACACCTGCGGTGCCGGGCAGGGGGCGATCTGGTGTGGTGGCGGATGACGCCCTCTCCCCCGCTTGTCCCCTACTGCACGCCCGAGCGGATTTCCGTCCAAGCTTCCACGATCTTGTCCTTGTTCTTCAGCGGGCGCTGGAAGGTGCCGCTCTTGAGGAAGGTTTCCAGGTCGCGGGGAATCTGCAGCTCCTGATAGACCTTGTCGGGCACGGTCTTCATCGCTTCGGTGTTGGCGGGCTCGTCGGCGATGTGGGTGATCATGTAGACCGCCGCGTCGTCGGTGATGCCGGAATCGATCAGGGCCAGCGCCTTCTCCTCGTTGGCGTCCTTGTGCATCACCAGGCCGCAGACATAGGTGAACATGCCGCCGGGCGGGTTCAGGTAGGCGACCGGCTTGTGCTCGCGGTTCAGCGACGCGAAGGTGGTGCGCCAGCTCATGGCGGCGACCAGTTCGCCCGACGCCAGACCCTGCGCCAGCGCCGTGTTCTCCGACGACACCATGCGCAGTTGCGGGACGAGAGCGCGCAGCTTGGTCTGCACCTGCGCCCACTGGGCATCGGTCATGTCATAGGCGTTGATGCCCAGCATCTTGGCGATGAACGGCACGGTGTCGTCGACGCCGTCCAGCACGGAAACCCGGCCCTTGTATTTGGGGTCGAACAGGATGTCCCAGCTTTGCGACTTGGCGTATTCCGGCGCCAGGTCGGTGCGGATGGTGAGCGAGGTGTTGCCCCAATAGTGCGGCACGAACCACACCTTGCCGGGGCCGGCCTGGATCTCGGGCATGTTACGCAAGGTGGGCGACAGCCGGTTCCAGTTCTTCAGCTTCGCGGTCTCGATCGGTTTCAGCAGCCCGGCCTCCTTCCAGCGCGGCACGCTGTACAGGCAGGGACCCATCACATCGGGCTTGTAGCCGGCGCGCATCTTGGCGAAGGCTTCGTCCTCGTCGGCGAAGATGCTGGTATTGGCCTTTTCGTGGAAGCGGGCCTCGTACAGCGCCGTGAAATGCGGGTCCACATAGTCCTGGAACTGGAACAGGGTGGCGGGCTTGGACTCTTCCTTGCCGCATCCCACCAATGCCAGGGCGGCGACAAGCGCGCCGCCGATCAGCCAGACCTTCTTCATCCCCAACTCCGCATCAGATGCGACAGCAGGTTAGACGCGAAAATCAGGCGCTGGCTAGAGTTGGTTGGAGACCCAGCTGGGCTGGGGCGGGGAGCCGAAGCCCAGGGTCAGGTTCAGGCCCGCGGTGGTCTGGTTGCCGGTCTCGCCCTGGGTGTAGGACACCGCCGACTGGCGCACCCCCAGCGCGATATCGACGCCCGGCGCGGGCATGTAGTGCAGGTCCATTCCGGCCAAAAGGCCGTCGGCGGCGTAGCGGTCCACCACATAGCCGGCATAGGCGCTGAACCAGAAGCCGCCCCCGAAGTCGCTGGAGAGGGTGGCGGTGATGGCGTGGTTTTCCATGTCCCGAATGCCCAGCGGCACAAAGGGTGTGGGCGCCGCGCCGGCGCGGGTGTCGTTGCTCATGCGGTACTCGCCATGCCCGTCATAGGAAATGCCGGCCAGCACGCCCGCTCCGATATCGGTCTGCCAGCGCAGGTTGGCGTTCCAGCCGGCTGTGCGCGCCACATCAGCGTCGCCATGCACGCCATAGCGGACGTAATCGCCCGACAGGCTGGCGGCGAAGCCATAGGCGAACAGCTGACTGTAGCCCGCTGTCACCGTGTCCTTGTCGGCGCGGTAGGCGATGGCGCTGGGCGTATCGAGGTCAACGGCGTGATAGGCCACTTTCAGATAGCCGAAGGATACGGGAGTGCCGGCATAGAGCGTGAAGCGTCCGCCGGTCACGTCATTGCCCTGGGTGGCTTCCAGGCGCAGTTCGGCGTCGCGGCCCAGCTCGAAGCCGAAGCCGGCCGCGCCGCTGAAGATATCGTCATTGGTGCGGGCGGCGATGGTGCCGTCCGCCAGCCGCACAGTCTTGCCCAGGAGGTTGGTCCAGGTGGCGTCGCCCACCAGCGCCAGGCCATCGGCGATGGTCAGCTTGGCGTTCAGTTTTGTGGCCGTCATGCGGTCGCCGCCATGATACCAGCTGGTATCGCTGCCCAGGCTGATGCTGCCGTCGCTCTGCATCGCGGCGCGGCCATAGGCAAAGCCCCACAGGGGATCGGCACGGCGCAGCGAAAGCTCCTGCGCCTCGTAATTGCGCAGGGCGGCATATTCGCCATAGGTGTGGAAGCCCGCGGCCTGGGCCGGCGGCACATAATTCTGCGGCGGATATTGCGGCTGCGGATATGGGTTCTGCGGCGGGTACGGTTGTTGGGCGACCTGTTCGGGATATTGCCCGCGCATGGGCGGCGGCGGGCCCTGCATCGGCGGACCATTCATGGGTCCGCGCGCCTGGATGCGCAGCGAAAAACCGTCAGGCTCGGCGCGGGTGAGGAAGGTGACGGGGCGCGGGCTGCGGATCACGCCATTGTCGAAATTGGCATAGGCCATGGAGACCCATTGCGGAATCTCGCCGGCCAGGCGGTCAAAGGGGGCGCCGTCGATCGCGGTCTGGAAATCCAGCGACAGCGCGTTCTGGGCGTCATCGGCATGGACACCGCGCAGCGGTATCCCCCGAAAGCGGATTTCGATGCCGTTCTGGTCGCCGCCCACGATCTGGTAGCTGGCGGGGATTTGGGCATGCGCGGGCGCCGCCATCGACGCAGTCAGCGTCATGGCCGTCAGCAGTGCGGCGAACCCCCGAAGCATCATGCGTCCCTTCCGCGGCCAGCTTCGTTAACCGTGGTTAAGGAAGGGTTAATCGGGAGGGTTTGGCTCATAATCTGGGCAGCCTGACTTCCATCACCGCCCCGCTACCGGGGGCCGAGGCCAGCCGGGTCGCCCCGCCCATCCGCCGGGCCAGCTCCATCGAGATGGCCAGCCCCAGCCCGGATCCCGTGACGGTGCCGGCGCGGTCGAAGCGCTGGAAGGGCCTGCCGGCCTCGGCGCTTTCGGCGGCGGAAAAACCGGCGCCGGTGTCGGACAGGATGAAGACGCCCGCGCCATCCTCGAAGCGGACATCGGCGCGCACCGAGCCGCCGGCGGCGGTATAGGCCAGGGCGTTGGAGATGAGGGCGATGAAGATGCGCCGCACGGCCTGGGGGTCGGCCCGGACCAGCCCCGGCTCGGTCGCCACCAGCCGAAGATCGATGCGGCGGGAGAAGGCGCGGCCCTGATGATCGTCCAGGCACAGGCCCGCCAGCGCGGCGAGGTCGAGCGCTTCGGGCTTCAGCGGAAAACGCCCGGCCTCGATATTGGCGAATTCCAGGATGTCGCTGATCTTGGCGTGCAGTTCGCGCCCGGCGCCATTGATGTCTTTCGCATACTCGCTGTATTTGGGATGTCCAACATCGCCGTAATAGCCTTCGGCGATGATCTCGGAGAAACCGATCACCGCATTCAGCGGCGTGCGCAGTTCATGGCTCATATGGGCGATGAACTCGGACTTGGAGCGCAACGCCTCGGCCGAGCCGCGCTCGGCATTGGCCAGTCGCACCATCAGCCGGGCTTCGATGGGCCGCGTGGACCTGAGCGCCCGGATCGCCCGCGCCGCCCTGGCATGGCGCTGGAAAGCCCCCACGAACAGGACCGAAAGCCAGGCCCCCGCCGCCGCCGGACCCAGGATGACAAACAGGTACAGCGGCAGCGTTCCGGTCCAGAGCCGCAGCGCCTGGCTTTCATCCAGCTGCGTCACCGCCCGCAGCGGCCAGCCGGGCACATCGGCGATGATGCCGTCCGGCCTTGTCCCGCCGATGGGGAGAATGGCGAGGTTGCTGTCCACCGCCAGGCTTGCAGGGTCGAAGCGCACCACCACCGTGCGGCCCCCCTGGCGGAAGGCAAGCTGGTCGGCCGTGGCCCAGCGGGCGCCGGTGAAGCGGGGCAGGGCGGGCGCGGGCGTGATGGCGTCCAGATGCGCCTGCAGCGCGCCGTCTGGCCCATAGACCGCGATGTCGCGGATGGCAGGCTCGGCGCGGCCCAGCTCGGCGCTGCGAAACAATTGTGGGCTGTCCGCGAAGACCTGGGCCATGCGGGTGTAGCGGGAAAAAGTACGACCGATGCCAAAGGCGATGCCGCCGGCGCGCCCCTGTTGGGTGGCGGCGGCCTGGCCGAGGACATGGATGCGGTCCAGCCGCATCTGCAGCGCTGCGGCGGCGGCAAAGCTGCCGCAAATCAGCAGGATGCAGACCGGAACCGTGAAACGGCTGTCGCGGAGCATGCGGCGCGCCACGGCAGCCATGCTGCCCGTCCATGCCATTGCTGCTGTCGCCGCCTGGGCCATGGTCTCATCCCGCGCGGTGATTCGCGCCAAATGAGTATGGGAATCGAGGAGTTCCGCGTCACGGGACTTAATGACTCAGCCGAGCATTTTGCCCGTGACTTCGAACAGGTTGGGCGAGATACCGGAGAGGCCGTGTATCGCCTCCAGTTCGCCCCGCATCAGCGCCTGTCGCGCCGGGTCATAGCGGCGCCAGCTTTCAAAGGCCCCGGCCATCCGGGCTGCTACCTGCGGGTTCAGCGGGTCTAGGGTGCGGATCACCTCGCCCACTAGGCGGTAGCCGTCACCGTCGATGGCATGAAACCGCAGATGGTTGCCGCCGAACGCGCCAATGAGCGCACGCACCCGGTTGGGATTGCGGATGTCGAAGGCCGGATGCTTCATCAGCGCCCGCACCGAGGACACGGTTTCGGGCAGCGGCGAACCCGCCTGCAACCCCATCCACTTGTCCAGCACCAGCGGATCATTCTTGAAGCGGTCATGGAAATGGGTGAAGGCGGTGTCGCGCAGCGGCGACTCCATGCGAGTCAGCGCCGCCAGGCCGGCGATCATGTCGGTCATGTTGGTGGCGGAGACATAATGGGCATGCGCCAGCCCCGCGGCGGCTTCGTCATCGGCGGCGGTCAGGTAGCGCAGGCAGGCGTTGCGCAAGGCGCGGCGCCCGGCGGAGGCGGCATCGGGGCTGAAATCGCCTTCGTCGCGCATATGCTCGTAGAGCTGCGCCAGCCGATCGCGGTGGGCCAGTGCGATGGCTCGCACCAGCGCCAGCCGCGCCGTATGGATGCCGTCGGGATCAACCGGGGTCTTGCGGGATGCCAGCTCATTTTCGGTCGGCGGCATCAGCATCTGGGCGGCGAAGGCGGGATCGGCCTCGGCTTCGCGCAGCACCTGGCCGATGGCGGTGACATAATCGACATTGGCATCGCTGCGCGCCTTGCCAGCCACTTCCAGCATGATCTCGCTGGCCAGGATCTGGCCGGCTTCCCAGCGGTTGAAATCGTCGTGGTCGTTGCCCATCAGGGTGGCGCGCTCATGGCGGCCATAGGGTGTGCGAAACACGGCGGGCGCGGAGAAATCGCGGCCCAGTGACAGAAGCGGCTCTTCCGCAACGTCGACGAACACAAAGCGGTGGAAATTTTCCGTCAGCTCCAACACCCGGCTGTCGCCGCCGGCGCGGTTCTCGCCGTCCAGCGTCACCGGCAGGGCGTTGCCGCTGAGACCCACAAGGCCGATGCGCACCGGGATGTGCATCGGCAATTTGTCCGGCTGGCCCGGCGTGGGCGCGAGCGACTGGGTGAGATCCAGCGTGTAGGTGCGTGCATCGGAATCATACGCGCTGCGTGCCTCGACCACAGGCGTGCCGGCCTGGCGATACCACAGGCGGAACTGGGTGAGATCGCGGCCGGACGTATCCTCGAAACATCTGACCCAGTCTTCCACCGTGGCGGCGTGGCCGTCATGGCGTTCAAAATAGAGATCGGTGGCCTTGCGGTAGCCGTCATCGCCCACCAGCGTCTTCAGCATGCCGATGACCTCGGCGCCCTTGTCGTAGATGGTGGCGGTATAGAAATTGTTGATCTCGATATAGCTCTGGGGCTGCACCGGATGGGCCATCGGGCCCGCATCCTCGGGGAACTGACGGCCGCGCAGGGCGCGCACATCCTGGATGCGCTGCACGCCATGGCTGCGCATGTCGCCACTGAACTTCTGGTCGCGGAAGACGGTGAGGCCTTCCTTCAGCGACAGCTGGAACCAGTCGCGGCAGGTGATGCGGTCGCCGGTCCAGTTGTGGAAATACTCGTGTGCTACCACGCTTTCGATGCGGGCATAGTCGTCATCGGTGGCGGTTTCCGGCGAGGCCAGCAGCACCTTGTCGTTGAAGATGTTGAGGCCCTTGTTCTCCATGGCGCCCATGTTGAAGGCGGACACCGCCACGATCATGAAGATGTCGAGGTCGTATTCGCGGCCATAGGCCTCCTCGTCCCATTTCATGGACCGCTTCAGCGCGCCCATGGCATAAGTCGCGCGCGGCTCGTTGCCATGCTCGACATAGACGGCAAGTTCGATCCTGCGGCCCGACATGGTGGTGAAACTGTCGTGAATCGAACCAAGGTCGCCCGCCACCAGCGCGAACAGATAGGAGGGCTTGGGGAAGGGATCGTGCCACACCGCAAAGTGCCGGCCGCCGGCGAGATCGCCATGATCGGTGCGGTTGCCGTTGGACAACAGCACCGGATACTGCTCCTTCGTCGCTTCCACGCGCACCGTGAAGACGGAAAGATTGTCCGGCCGGTCCAGGAAATAGGCGATGCGGCGGAAGCCTTCCGGCTCGCACTGGGTGCAGAACATGCCGCTGGACAGGAACAGGCCTTCCAGCGCGGTGTTGGCGGACGGGTTGATTTCGCTGGTGATTTCCAGCGTGAAGCTGGCGGGAACGCGCGGCACGGTGAGGCTCTTGTCATCCAGCAGATAATCGCCCGCCACCAGGGGGCGGCCATCCAGCGCAATGGACAGCAGTTTTTGTTCTTCGCCGTTCAGGACGAGCGGTCCACTGCCCGATTGCCGCTCGATCGCGAGCGTCGCCATCACCCGCGTCGCTTCCGGGTCCAGCGCGAAATCCAGATGCACGGTCTTGATGCGGAATTCGGGCGCCTGGTAATCCGACAGATGAATGGCGCGGGGTTCTTCGGTACGCATAGCGGAGACTCGGCTCGGGGAGGGCGATTTATAGCCCGCTCCGCCCGGCGAAACAGCCCGAAATCAGTAGACTTTCAACACCGTCATGTCGCGGCGGTCACGAAGCCCGCTTGACCTCGGACAGCAGGTCCTGTGCCTGGTGCGCCAGTTCGGCCAGCGCATTGGGCATGTCCTCACCCGACTTGCGCGCCCAGTCCACCAGCGACGCGGCGAAGGTCGCAAGCGCCGGGGCGCTGGCGATCAGGCGCGCCTGCTCCTCCACCTTGGCCGGGTCCAGGTCATATTCGGCGCCCGGCACACGCCAGCCGCCCCATTCTTCCTTGCCGGTGATGACGACCGGATAGGTGCCCGGCACGGGATGGCGGGCGCAATCTTCCGCCGGCTGCCACTTGTTGCGGGCACGCATCACGCGCCAGGTCTGGGAGTCGCTGACCGTGCGATCGCCCAGCGGTTCTTCATTCTGCAATTCCTCGGCGGCGAATTCGCGGCCCAGACCGACATCGTAATGGATGCGGATCGGCTCATCGATGCCCTTGGCCCAGTGGGGGACGACGTGTTCGATCAGCGCCCAGGTGCCGACCGGCTTCACGTAAACCCGCTGGTTCTTGTGGAACTGCGCTTTGGCCATGGCGAGGAATCCGGAATTTCGCCGTCAGCCTAGGGAAGCGCTGTTAAGTCCCGGTTAAGGCCATTGTACGAGTTCGAGCAAAAGCCTTATTTTCCGGGGAAATGGAAACCCCCTGCATCAAAATCTGCACCTATGAGCCCTCTATCCGGATGTGTTCCGGCTGCGGCCGCACCCTGGAGGAAGTCCGGAACTGGTTCGCCATGACCGACGAACAGCGCCGTGCCGTGATGGTGGAACTTCCCGAACGGCTCAGGCGCGCGACGTCAGCCAGCTGAGTTCTGCCGCCAGCCGCACATTCTCCCCGATCACGATGATGGATGGCGCGTTGCCCGCCTCCAGCGCGGCGAGGCCCGCAAGCGTGGTGACGATCACCTGCTGGTTGGTGCGCGCCGCATTGAGGACGATGGCGGCGGGCGCCTCCGGTGCGCGGCCCGCCGCGATAAGTTCGCGCGAAATCTCGCCCGCGAATTTGCGCGCCATGTAGAGCACCAGGGTCGGTGCACCGCGCGACGCCGCCGCCCAATCCATTTTCGTCAACTTGCCGTCCACGCCATGCCCGGTGATGAAGGTGACGGCATGGTTGGTGTCGCGGTGGGTGACGGGAATGCCGGCATAGGCCAGCCCACCGATACCCGCCGTGATCCCGGGCACAATGCGGAACGGGATACCGGCAGCGGCGAGCGCCTGTGCTTCTTCGCCGCCGCGGCCGAACACAAAGGGGTCGCCGCCCTTCAGCCGCAGCACCCGCTTGCCCTCTTTCGCCAGTCGCACCAGCAGATCGGAGATTTCGTCCTGCTTGCAGCTTTTAACGCCGGCACGCTTGCCGGCATAGATCTTGTCGGCATCTGACAGGGTCAGCAGCTGTTCATCCACCAGCGCGTCATAAAGAATCACATCCGCCTGGGCGAGCGCCTGAAGCCCCAGCGCCGTGATCAGTCCGGGATCGCCCGGACCCGCGCCCACCAGCCATACCCAGCCCTTTTCCAGGGCAGGAAGGTTGAGTCTCTCGGCCATTTCCTCGTGCATTGGCAAACCATATCACGCGCCGTTCCGCAAGAAACAGCGTGGGTTGAGGTCAGGGCCCGCGCCCGCTAAAACCGGGCCGCATTTTACCCCAGGGATCTTATGATCAAGCCCCGTTCTGATCTTGTGCCCAATACCGCGGATTACGAGAACCTGCCGCTGGTGACCGCCAACGGCTTTCGCGAATATGACGCGCGCTGGCTGTTCGGCAAGGAGATCAACCTTCTGGGTATCCAGGCGCTGGGGCTGGGACTGGGCACATATCTGCATGCGATCGGCGTGAAGCCCAAGGTCGTCACCGGTCATGACTATCGGTCCTATTCCTCGTCCATCAAACAAGCGCTGACGCTTGGCCTGCTGCAGGCCGGCTGCGAAGTCCACGACATCGGGTTGGCATTGTCGCCGGTCGCCTATTTCGCGCAGTTTGCGCTGGACTGCCCGGCCGTGGCCATGGTCACCGCCAGCCACAACGAGAATGGCTGGACCGGCGTGAAGATGGGCGCGCAGCGGCCGCTGACCTTCGGTCCTGACGAGATCAACGCGATCAAGGACATCGTGCTGAATGCCAAGGGCGTGGAACGCGACGGCGGCAAGTACATCATGGTGCCCGACATGCGCGAGACCTATCTTACCGCGGTCACCAAGGGTCACAAGCTGTCGCGTCCCATCAAGGTGATCGCCGCCTGCGGCAACGGCACGGCCGGCGCCTTTGCGCCCGAAGCCCTGCGCCGCATCGGCGCCGAGGTGATCGGCATGGACACCGAGCTGGATTTCACCTTCCCAAAATACAATCCCAATCCCGAAGACATGGAAATGCTGCACGCCATGGGCCATGCGGTGAAGGAGCACGGCGTCGATCTGTGCCTGGGCTTCGACGGCGATGGCGACCGCTGCGGCGTGGTGGATGACCGCAGCCGCGAAATCTTCGCCGACAAGATCGGCGTCATGCTGGCGCGCGACCTGTCGGTGACGCACAAGGATGCGCAGTTCGTGGTGGATGTGAAATCCACCGGCCTGTATCTGACCGATCCGGTGTTGAAGGAACGCGGCGTCAAGACCGATTACTGGAAGACCGGCCACAGCTATATCAAGCGCCGCACCGCCGAGCTAAAGGCGCTGGCAGGCTTCGAAAAGTCCGGGCACTTCTTTTTTAACCCGCCCATCGGCAACGGCTATGACGATGGCATCGTCGCCGCCATTGCGGTGCTGGAGATGCTGGACCGGGCCGGTCCGGGCGCGAAACTTTCAGGCCTGTATGACGCCCTGCCCAAGACCTGGGGCTCGCCGACCATGAGTCCTTTCTGTCCGGACGACAAGAAATATGCCGTGGTCGAGGCGATGGTGAAGGAATATTCCGATCTGGCCGCCAGGGGCGGCACGCTGCTGGGGCAGAAGATTCTCTCCGTCGTCACCGTCAACGGCGTGCGCGTCACCCTGGAAGACGGCACCTGGGGGCTTGTCCGTGCCTCTTCCAACAAGCCGTCGCTGGTCGTTGTGGTGGAAAGCCCGGCATCGGAAGCCAATATGCGTGCGATGTTCGCCGATATTGATGCGCGCCTGGGCAAGTTTCCCGAAGTGGGAGAATACGACCAGAAAATCTAGTCACGCCGTTTTTGCGTGTTAAGCTTTCGCAGCTTTGCGGGGGCTTGCATGTTGCGTGGCATGACGGGATGGGTGCTGGGGGCGATGCTGCTGGGCATCGCGGTGGGCCTGGTGCTGCATGCCGCCGTGCCCGACAAGACCGCGCTTTCGGCGATCACCGGCAGCCTGGGCCTGCTGGCCACCATCTTCCTGCGCGCCATCCGCATGATCCTGGCGCCGCTGGTCTTCTCTACCTTGCTGACCGGCGTGGGCCGTATCCGCGAGAGCGCCGCCGTCGGTCGCATCGCGTTGCGTGCCATGATCTGGTTTGTGGTCGCGTCCGTCGCGGCCATCCTGGTGGCGCTGGCGGCTGCTGCACTCCTGCATCCCGGTACCGGCATGACGCTGGCAGCCGCGGCGGGCGCTGCGCCGGCGGTGGCCCCGCTGACGCTGGCGGGCTTCATCGGCCACCTGGTGCCGACCTCGATCGTGCAGGCCATGGCCGAGAATGAGATATTGCAGATCGTGATCTTCGCCCTGGTGGCCGGCGTGGCGCTGGGGCAGATGGGCGAAAAAGGTGAACCGGTTTTGCGCCTGGCCGAGGCGGTGTCGCAACTGATGCTGAAGATGACCGGCTATGTGATGTACTTGGCGCCGCTGGCGGTGTTCGCCGCGGTTGCCGTGGCGCTGGCCGAGCAGGGCATCGAGATCCTGGCGCGCTATGGCGCCTATGTCGGCGGCTTCTATGTGGTGCTGGCGGTGATCTGGCTGCTGCTGATGACGGCCGGTGCGGCGATCCTGGGCACCGGGCGGCTGAAGCAGGTCATGACCGCCATCCGCCAGCCGGCGCTGATCGCCTTCACCACCGCCAGCTCCGAAGCGGTCTATCCCAGCCTGCTGGCGAAGCTGGAGGAAAATGGCGTGCCCAACCGCATCGCCGCGCTGGTGCTGCCGCTGGGCTACTCCTTCAACCTGGTGGGATCGATGTGTTATTGCACCTGGGCGGTGATGTTCCTGTTGCAGGCCTACGGCATCGCAATCCCGGGCTGGACGCTGGCGCAACTTCTGTTCCTGCTGTTCGTGCTGTCCAAGGGCATAGCCGGCGTGCCGCGCGCCGGCATCCTGGTGGTGACGGCCGCCGCGCCATACTTCCACATCCCCGAAGCCGGCATCCTGCTGATCCTGGGCGTGGATCATTTCGTCGACATGGGCCGCACCGCGACCAACGCCGTGGCCAATGGCCTTGCCGCCGCATCGGTGGCAAAGTGGGAGACAAAATAGCACGGGAGAGCGCGATGGATCGCCGGGGTGTATTGGGACTGATGGGCGCCACGCTGTTGTCGTCGGCGGCCCAAGCCGATGTGATGGCTTCAGATGGCAGCCTGCCGGGTGATTCCACCGAGTTCGTGAAACTGTGGCCCGGCACGCCGCCCGGCGGCGCCGGCGTGGCCCTGACGCTCAAGATCACCGATGCGCCGGGCTCCGACGGCTATCATGTCCGTGCCGTCAGCCAGATCCAGACACCCGGCTTCTTCGTCTATCGCGCCGCCAGGCCCAACGGGCTGGGGCTGCTGGTGATCCCTGGTGGCGGCTATTCCAGCGAAGGCGGCGACCGCGGTGGCCGCGAGATCGCGCAACATTTTTCGGCGCTGGGCATCACCTGTTTCGTGCTGCGTTACCGGTTGCCGGGCGAGGGCTGGGCCAATCGCGCCACGGTGCCGCTGCAGGACGCCCAGCGCGCCATGCGCCTGATCCGTCATGATGCGGCAAAGTATGGTGTCGATCCCGCGCGGCTGGCGGCGATCGGGTTCTCGGCAGGCGGGCATGTTTCCGCTTCGCTGGCGATCCGCCACGCCATGAAGGTTTACGATTCTGTCGACGCCGCCGACACGCTGGACGCCAGGCCCATCATCGCGGGACTGATGTATCCCGTCATCACCATGGGCGAGGGCGCCCATCCCGGCTCGCTGGACAAATTGCTGGGGCCGAATCCGGCGCCCGCGGCCGTGGCCGACTGGTCGCTGGAAAAGCATGCAGCGGCTGATACTGCGCCATCCTTCATCTGTCTTGCTGCCGACGACATGACGGTGCCGCCATTTCCCAACGGCATCACCATGTTCGGGGCGCTGCAGGCGGCCAAGGTGCCGTCAGAGCTGCATGTGTTCGAAGTGGGCGGTCACGGCTTCAGCCTGCACTGGGCGCAAGGCAGGCCCTGCGCCGCCTGGCCCGATCTGTTCACCGCCTGGGCGGCGACGCACGGGTTCAGGGGTTAAGCGCTTCCAGCAGGGCCTTGTGGAAACGCGCCGGGTCCTGGATCTGCGGGGAATGGCCCAGTTCCGGAAATTCGATCAGCGTTCCGCGCGGCATCCGCGCCGCCGCGGCCTTTGCCAGCACCGGGTAATTGCCCAGGGTCGCCCGGAGCTCCGGCGGCGCCAATTGCTTGCCGGGCGCGGTATTGTCCTTGTCGCCGATCATCAGCAGAACCGGCATCCGCAGCTTCTCGAATTCATAGAATATCGGCTGACTGTAGATCATGTCGTAGGTGAGGGCGCTGTTCCAAGCCACCACCGCCTTGCCCGGGCCGCGATACATCCCGGCCAGCATCTGCACCCAGGGTTCGTATTCCGGTTTCCAGGTTCCGGCATAATAAGTGGTGCGTTCATAGTCGCGGATGCTGTCGGCCGTTGTCTTCAGTTGCACCTGATACTGCGCATCCGGGCTCTGCCACGGCACACCCTTGGCGCGCCAGTCTTCCAGCCCCAGAGGATCCACCAGCACCAGCCGCTCGGTATCGGCGGCAAACAGCAAGCCATAGCGCGCCGCCAGCATGCCGCCGGTGGAATGGCCCATGATGATGGCGGGCCCGATGCCGAGCGATTTCAGCAATTCATGCGTGTTCGCGGCCAGTTGCTCAAAGGTGAACTGGTAATGCTCCGGCTTGGTGGATTTGCACCAGCCGACCTGGTCCGGGGCGATCACGCGATAGCCGGCGCCCGTTAACGCCTGGATGCTGCCCTCCCATGTGGCGGCGCAGAAATTTTTGCCATGCAGCAACACCACGACATGCCCGTTCGGCTTTGCCGCCGCCACATCCATATAGGCCATGTCCATCGCCACGCCCTGCGAAGTAAAGCGATAGTGCGACACGGGGTGCTGATAATCATAGCCCTCCAGCATGGGACCGTAAGCCGGGCCCTCTTGCGCCAGTGCCGGTGCTGCAAGTGCGAGGAATAGAAGGGCGAAGCATCGCAACATCCGGCGAACAATACGCCTTGCCCGCAAAAGGAAAAGAGTGTGTCCTTCCGCCAAAATAAACGGAGGGAAGCATGGATCGTCGCACACTGTTGGCCACCGGGTTGGCCACTGCACTGCCGCTCCGCGCCTTTGCCGACACGCCGGTGGTGGGCGATGGCGTCCTGCCTGGCGATCCGCGCGAGAATATCGCGCTGTGGCCCGGCATTCCGCCGGGCGGCGCGGGCCTGGCTTTACCCGCCAACCGCGTGGTCAATCACGAACCCGCTTATGTCACGCCCAACGATCGCGCCATCGACCAGGTCGGCATGCCGGTGCTGAACGTCCTGCGCCCGGACAAGCCGGATGGTTCGGCGCTGATCCTGGCGCCGGGCGGCGGCTATAGCCGCGAGATGCTGGATTTCGAAGGCATGGACGTGGCGCGCCATTTCAACGCCGCCGGCGTCACCTGTTTCGTGCTGCGCTACCGTTTGCCGGGCGAAGGCTGGGCCAATCGCAGCGATGTGCCGCTGCAGGATGCCCAGCGCGCCGTCCGGCTGGTGCGCGCCAATGCGGCAAGATATGGCGTCGATCCGGCGCGCATCGGCTTCATGGGCTTCTCGGCAGGTGGTCACGTCGCCTGCTCCATCGCCACGCGTTTTTCGGCGAAGGTCTATGCCCCGCTGGATGCCGCCGACACCCTGAGCGCCCGTCCGGATTTCTCGGTGCCGATGTATCCGGTCGTCACCATGGGCGAAGGTTGCCATGCCGGCTCGCGCGACAAGCTGCTGGGACTCAACGCATCGGCGGAACTGATCGACGCCTATTCCTGCGAACGGCATGTTCCCGCCGATGCGCCGCCGACCTGGTTGTGTCTGGCTTCCGACGACACCACGGTGCCGCCGCTGCCCAATGCCGGCGCCTATTACGTGGCGCTGCAGGCGGCGAAAATTCCGTCGGAGATTCACCTGTTCGAATCCGGTGGCCATGGCTTCGGCATCGCCCGCACCATAGGCAAGCCCGACGCGGTGTGGCCGCAGCTGCTGCTGAAATGGGGCGCCAGCCACGGCTTTTTCAAAAGCTAGTGGCCGGTGTAACGGCCCTTGCGGTGAAACGTATAGAGCACCGCGCTGAGCGCGATGGCGCTCAGCACCGACAGCAGCAGATGGCGCAGATCCAGCGCCACGAAGGCTGACAGCACGATCAGGGTGTCGGCGGTGCCCTGCACCTTGCCGGCATTGATGCCGCGCTTCTCATACAGGTACAGCGCCAGTACCCCGATGCCGCCGACGCTGGATTTGTGCCGCGCCAGCGACAGGATGCCCATGCCGATCACGGTGCCGCCGAAGATGGCGGCGAACCAGGGATTGACCGCGCCCATGGGGCTCCAGTGCGGGATGGTCCAGGTCAGGACTGACAGCAGCGCCACCGTGATGGCGGAGCGGATGGCGAAATTCCAGCCCATGGTGCGCTGCGCCAGCACCAGGAAGGGTAGGTTGATGGCGAAGAACAAGGTGCCGACGGGAATGCCGGTCCGGTAGGAAATGGTCAGCGCCAGGCCGGCCACGCCGCCCGTCACCAGCCCGGCGGCATGCAGGATCACGATGCCAAAGGCGCTGAGCGAGGCGCCGATCAGGATGGCATAGACGTCTTCGGCAAGGGTGTGGCGGACTTCCGGGTTGCTCATGCCAATGCAGGTGTTTTCAGCATTGCCAGGGCCGCGCGCAACACCGCGACTCCGGCACCAGGCTTCACGGCTTCTTCGCTGAGGTGGCGGCGGAACAGGCGCGCGCCCGGCTTGCCGTTGTAAAGCCCCAGCATCGGTTTGATCAGGGTGTGCAATCGCGCGCCCTCGTGCAGGCGTCGTTCGACGTAATCGACATAACGTTCCACCGCCGCATCCAGGTCCCTCGGGGCGCCGCCGAAGAAGCGCGCATCCACGTCTGCCAGTATGGAAGGATTCTGATAGGCGGCGCGGCCCAGCATCACGCCATCGACATGACGCAGATGTTCTTCCGCCTGATCCAGCGTTTCGATGCCGCCATTGACCGCAATGGTGAGGCCGGGCCGCTCCTGCTTGACGCGATAGACCAGCGCATAATCCAGCGGCGGCACGTCGCGGTTCTCCTTGGGCGACAGGCCATCCAGCCAGGCCTTGCGCGCATGCACCGCGAAGGTGTCTACCCCCGCAGCCGCGCAAGCATCTATCAAGGTGCGCAGGCTTTCTTCGGGATCCTGATCGTCCACCCCGATGCGACACTTGACGGTGACGGGCAGCGGCACCGCCGCGCGCATCGCCGCCACGCAATCGGCCACCAGCGCCGGCTCGCGCATCAGGCAGGCGCCGAAGCGGCCCGACTGCACCCGGTCGCTGGGGCAGCCGACATTCAGGTTGATCTCGTCATAGCCGAAATCGGCGACGACCCGGGACGCCTGGGCCAGACGACCGGGATCGGAGCCGCCCAGCTGCAGGGCGATGGGGTGTTCGCTGGCGTCAAATCCCAGCAGTCTTGCCTGGTCGCCATGCAGCACCGCCTCGGCGGTCACCATCTCGGTATAGAGCAGCGCGCGACTGGTCAGACAGCGATGCAGCACCCGGCAGGGACTGTCGGTCCAGTCCATCATGGGGGCGACACTGAATCTATGTGATTGATTTACCTGCATTATTCTCTTGCGGTCCAAAGGCTTAGCGGGAACGTCCACACTTTTCTGTAACCCGGAATTCTCCGAATTCGTCCCGCTTCTACGCACTCTGTTGGTTTTGTGCACGAAGATACATGAAAATGGCCACCATCAGACAGCTTCGCTCCCCGCACATGGCAGGCCCAGGTTGGCCTCAAGGGAAAGACCGCCAGCGAGACCTTCTTAATTAAGGCGCACATCGTCCAGCACGATGACTTCATCAATAAAGGCGAGGGCTTGCGCAAATCGACCGGTCACGGCAAATCCGTGCACCAGCGACATGCTGAACGCTGTGGTCAAAAGCCCGTAGCGCGCTGCGCAAATTTCCTCCAGGCAGCCCTGCAGCATCCTTGACGGTCCGTATTGAAGCAGCAATTCGCGATTGTTTTTAGAGACATTTCACCGGGCTATTTTAGACAAGTTTTAAAATCCGGCGTTTGCTGGCACTCGCATTTTGGCACGTGAAACGTTAGTGCCGCGCCGGTTGATTTTTCGACATAATAAATCCCCAACGCTTTGCACGTGATTTTAAAGGCTAAAATCGACATCTCTTTTTGCGCTCGTAGCACTTCTTCCTTTAAGGAGAAGTTCGATATATCGGGCGGCCGACGGACGGTCTCTGCTAAATAGCCATGCTTGTGCGTTTCGTCTGTGTCATCCCAGGAGATGCCGATGGATAACGCCGTGTTTTTTGTCCCGCCCATTCGTTGGCTTTGTGTGTTGGTGATTTAATGCAAACGCGTATTGCTTTTCTTCGAAAAGAAAAAGGCCTGTCTCTTGAAGACGTAGCCAAGGCGGCAGGCACGACGAAAGCACAGATTCAGAAACTGGAGCGCGGTGACCGCCGTTTGTCTCTGGAGTGGATGGAGCGCCTCGCCAAGGCGATGAACACAAAGATTTCCGAACTTCTGCCGTTGGAAGAAGTCGCGCAGGACTCCGAAGAGGCCGCCATCCTGGAGGTTCTTTCGCGTCTTCCCGATCGGGACCGGGCGGCGCTGATCGGCATTGTCAGGAGATTGTTGGTGCGACTGGAAGATCTGGGCGGTTGATTGTCTCAGTGCGGGATGGTGTTTTCAGCCGACCCGCAAAAGGGCGCAGAATTGAAGGCGCGGAATTGATGTGCCGTTCGCGCCGTTCCTCCAATGGCTGGATGCCAGGCTTCGAGGTGAACGTGCGATGGACGATCACGGGCTGGGAGGCACCCCGGATGGCCAGGTTCAGCAAGGCCGCGGTCCTGATGCTGTTCTCATCGGGGGCATCTTCCACGATGGTCTCCGACAGGGCGCGAATCCACAGCAGATCGGCATGGTGTCGTTGTCCCGCCCTAAGTCGATCAGCGACTTCCTCCAGGTTCCTGCCATAACGCGCATGGGAGGATGGCAGGCGCTGGACGATGATGCGGATCAGTTCGCCGGCGCCGATGGCACTGGTTGGCGCGGTTTCCCGCAATTCATTGTAAAGCGCGCGAATCCTGTCCAGCAGCGCTGCCGTGCATTCGGCGCGGCCGGGGCAATAGGAGCGGGCCTGAAGCTTGCACTCCGCAACCAGGCGCTTTTCGTTTTCCTGGAGCTCGCTGATCAGCAGGATCACGGGGTCGATCGCCATAAGTGCCCTTAGTTAACAGCTCGAAAAAAATGTAGCGAAGCGGGTGACAGATCCGCAACGAAGGCTGGATTTGTTGGCAAGCATCCCGTTAACGCCTCTCCTAGAATTTGACGAAAATGGTTTCATTGCGCGGCGGCCGGACGAGAGCGGAGCCGGGGCGCTGCGCGCGGAGATGGATACCAATGGCGTACAGGTGTATCCAAAATGGATATTTTATGCTTACCTGTCATCGGCAGACCTCGGCTGCTGCAGGCCTCCCCCGGCCCGCCCCGGCGCGGCCGCGGCCTTCCAGAGGCCCGGCTCTTCAAGGCGCCGGGCCTCTTCGTTCGGGCTTCTGCGCTCCCGAGCGAAAGTTCACCATTACCTGGAAAAATTGCCATATGACGGCGGATGACGGATGCTGGCCCGTCCGTTTACCAAGTGCGGGGTATCCGCTGTTCTTTGCGGCATGGCGCTATATTAAGGTGCGTGAAACATCGTCAGGTTCACTGACCGTTCCGGGACCCGTGTGAAAAACAGAATCGCCATACTTCGCAAGGAGAGGGGCCTGACGCTGACGGCGCTGGCGGCAGCTGCCGGCACGACCAAGGCCCAGATTCAGAAACTGGAGCGCGGTGAACGCCGCCTTTCGCTGGAGTGGATGGAGAAGCTCGCCCGGGCCATGAACGTGAAAATCTCCGACCTCCTGCCCGGCAATGAGATCACCTGTCAGCATACCGCGGCGGAAACAGAAATTCTCCAGATCGTGCAGCGTCTCCCGGAAGACGACAGGTTTTTGCTGGTGCGGATCGCCAAGGAACTTCTAGGTGCACCACGCAGTGCCGAAACCGCCGAGGCACCGCGTCCGGCGCGGCGTGCGGCCGGCCGCAAGGCCTAACGCTCGGCGTTGAAAGCGGTCGCCACGTCCCCCAGCATGGACTGAAGCGTCCGCCGCGGTTTTTCCGTCTGGCTGGTCTTTCCGGGCGCGGCGCAATGACCGCGGTTCAGCAGCACGCGCGACGACGGCACCGGGGCGGCGCCTTTGGAGCAGAAGGCGCCTGTGCTGGTCTCCAGCAGGCCGCGCATCCATTGCCCGGTTTCGCGGGGATAAAGAATATACAGCGCGACCGTAAAGGCGAAAAACGCGCGCAATATCGCGCCGATCAGCGAAGTCACTGGATCTCTCCGCGAAGATCGCGGTGGCCGCGGGGATGAAGCGCAGCGCGCTGCGCCGCGGCGAAGTGCGTGAAAGGGCTTCGTGAGCCCGTCAAGCCTGGTCTCCCGCACTGCGTGCATCGAGGCGGATCGCGATCTTCTCCAGAAGGTCGCGATCGCCCTTGCCCAACTGGTCGATGGCACTCGCCAGCAGCCAGGACGGCGTTTTGCGAGACGTCATCGACCAGGCGTCCAGGGAGGCGTCGTCGAAGAACCATCCAGGATGGATATCCAGCGCTTCCGCGATCCGCGCAATTTCCGCGCCATCGATGGACAACAGTCCGGCCTCGATCTCCCACAGGCGCTTTGGGGAAATCCCCAGCCGCTGAGACAGCTTTTCGCGCGTCAGGACGGGGCTGTTGTTCGCACCGACGCCGAGGGCCATTTCGCGGGCGAGGTGGATGCGATTGCCGATCCGGCATTTCCAATAGGTCGCGGCGCTGTTGGTGGCGCGGGATCTTCCGAAGATCGGCGCGGGGGTGTCTGGCGCTGGAACGAGACTCGACATCGTTACCTCCAAGGTATCCATAATGGATACTTTGGAACGGTTTACAGAAGGTATACGCAGTGCCAAATCGGGAAAATGGCCCTACAATTAAGGAATTCTGTTTCAATTTGACAGGCACCCCGCGGCCTCCGCCCTTGTGGTGTTTACTTCTATATAGTATCCGTAATGGATACAATGGTGTGAAGGCCTGCAGAATGGGAACCCGCAATCGTGCCGTCTCGGCGCAAGGCTTTCACGGGATGCCTGTGAACCGCTTCGTGGCGCGTGGCCTCAAGACGGCGAATCGGGCCCGTGAATGAAGCACAGGCACAGTCATCTGCTGATCGGCTATTGGGGTGGACTGCATGCCGCAGGACAGCGCCCCGAAGAGGGCGCGTTTGATGAGGCCATCATCAGCAGCCTGGCGCCCCATTTGTTCATTCTTGAAATGGAGCAGGGCGCCAATGCCCGCTATCGGCTTGCCGGCAGCGCGATCGAACATGCGTTCGGCCTCCACCTGCAAGGCACGGACTTTCTCGACCACTGGGCCGAATCCGACCGCGACTTGGTGAAGGACTTCTCCGTCCTGGCGGTGCACAGCCGCCGTCCGCTGTGTCTGCTGTCCTTCTGCGATTACGAAAAGATCGAATTCGAGACGGTGCTGGTTCCCGTAACGGCCGCGGATGTCCGCAGGAAGCGCATCATCGGCGTCAGCATGGCGCTTGGCGACGAGCCGCCCAAGCCGGCGCCGCGGCGCCGTATCCAGCATTTGACGCACATTGGATTTGCCCATGACGCGCTGACCGCCAAAAGCGACCGGTCATTGCGAAGAAGGGCCTGATCCGCGGAGCCCAGGGGTGGGTTGGCGGTTTGCAAGAAAGGGGGGCGTGGATGAAATCGGGACTGCTGGGCAAGGGATGGCCACCCGCCTTGGCGTGCCTGCTGCTGAGCGGCTGCATCAGCGCGCCGGGCTTTCGCGAACAGGGCGAACGCGCGGAAGCGGGCGATCATCTGCAGTGTGTTCCGTACGCACGGCTGCACTCCTCGGTGAAACTATATGGTGACGCCTATACATGGTGGCAGAAGGCGGCCGGACGGTTTGCGCGTGGGACGCGTCCCCGGGAAGGCGCTGTCATGGTGCTGAACAACTATGCCGGCCCGGAGCGCGCCCATGTGGCGGTGGTGCGCAAGATCGTTTCTCCGCGCGAAGTCCGTATCGATCATGCCAACTGGTTCGATGACGGCGCCATCTATGTGAATGACCCGGTGATCGATGTCAGTGATGAAAACAACTGGTCCAGCGTGCGGGTCTGGAACATCAGGACGGGCGCCTGGGGCGGGCGGGTCTATCCCGTGCAAGGCTTCATCGGGCCGGATGGAAGCGACCTGTCCGTGCCGGTTGCCAGTGCCTCGCAGGATGGGGCGGCGAATCTGGTCGCTTATCTCAATTCGCTGTCGAATACGGTTGGGGCGCCGTCATGACGCGGCAACGCGCGTTCCCGCAGCGGTCAGTTGCGCGCCAGCCTCGACGGTGTGCTGGCAATGGGCGCCGCCGTAATAGTGATGCCCGCCAGCTGGATCGTGGGGTTGGCGTGCATCCACCAACCCTCTCCATTGAGCGAATAGACCGGCACATATTGCGGTTGGGACTCCATGGGCACGGCCTGGGGCAGGAGATTGTCCAGCAGCCATACCGCGCCGTCCAGCCGCACGGCCAGGACTGCATGAAAGCCGTGGGTAAGGGTGTCGGAAACCACGACTATGCGCAGGTCGTGAACGGGAAAGCCCAGCCTCACCAGACTGAAATACTTGGCGATGGCGAAATCTTCGCAATCGCCGCCCCGGGCGATGAATTCGCCGGGCGTCTCCCAATAGTCGCTGACCTGCCAGTTCACCCAATCCTCGACATAGGGCCTGGCGTTCGCCCATCGGTTGACGGCGTCAAGTTGCGCGCGGCGGGGCTGGCCAGCCTGAGTGGCAAGGAAGGTGAGCCACTCCGCAGGCGCGCAGTGGCGTTCCTCGGCACATCCTGCGGGCAAACCGATGTTGAAAGTGATCGGGAGCGAGGCTGGCGCGACATTTGCCGCCGTACCGGTGGGAATGACGGTGGCCACAGCGAAGGCCGGCGCGGCTTCGACAATGAAGGTGTCCGCCGCAGGCGCATCGGTCAGCACCTTCTGCCAGAAGGGAAGCAGCGCGAAGTCCGTGCAGATCGCTGTGCCATTATCAAACAGTGGCGCACCATGCGCCTGCGCGACACCGCACAGCGCGGCAGCCACAAGAAAAGCCTTGATTTTCAGTCCCCAAACCATCGTTCCCAGCGCGTCTCTTGTTTGCGCCAGTGTCGGAAGCCGGACTTAAACCCGCGTTATCGGTGGCCCGAACAGAGACATTCGGCGCGCGCGAAGTGGTTTCTTGGTGAAGATTTCGTTTTTGATAAATCGCAGATTTACGCTCCGTCGAGACGATCCGCGGCGTTACCCCGGATCGCGCGATGCTGCTTGTTGTCGTCGTCATTTTCCCGACATGCGGAAACGCAACCGCGCGCGCACTTCAGATTGCGAAAAGGCCGTCGCGCCTTGTTTTGCTTTCGGAATTCCATCTCGACGGGAAAAGTTTGCACCGATTACAAGGGTCGCGTTTTTCTGCCGACGCAAAAAGGAATCAAAAATCGATGCAATTGTGACATTGCCAAGATTGCAGCACGTCCTGATCGCAGGTTGATAATTCGTTTACGGAAGGGAAACGCCTGTTCAATGCGGCGTCATGGTGCTGAATGGTGATGGCATACAAGTCTGGCTGGTTGCTGCGGAGCTGTCTCTGTGCCGCAACCGTTTCGTTTTGCGGCCTTCCGGCTCTTGCGCAGACATCGGCGCAGCCTGGCCATATCGACGAGCGTTTTCAGCAGCGCCCGGCGGCGCCGTCCGTGGGCACGCCTCTGGATGTTCCCGGCACGCCCAGGCCTGCCGCGCCATCCGGCGCCGCGGCTGTCACCTTTACGGTTACCGCGTTCAGCTTCGAAGGCAACACGGTCCTGCCCGACGCGCAACTCCAGGCCATTGCTGCACCTTATACAGGGCATCCCATTAGCCTGGCGGACGCCAATGACCTGGCCGCCAAGGTCACGGCCGCCTATCGCGACGCGGGCTATATCCTGGTGCGCGCCGTGGTCCCCGCCCAGCAGATCGATCGCGGCACACTACGAATCCAGATCCTGCAGGGCCATATCGACAACGTACGGATCCAGGGCGATGCCGGCGGGGCGCGCCCCTATCTGGAAGCCTATGGCGCGCGCATCGCCGACACCAAACCCCTGACTGCCAAGGTGCTGGAGCGCGAATTGCTGCTCGCCAGCGACATGGCCGGCATGAATGTGCGCAGTGTGCTGACCGCATCGCAGACCGCGCAGGGCGCCGCCGACCTGACCTTGGTGGTCGAACCCAGGAAGGTGGAAGCCTTTGTCGGCGTGGACAATCGCGGGTCCCGCTTCCTGGGCCCCTATGAAATCCAGGGCGGTGTCTTCTTCAATGATGTGTTCGGCACCGGTGGGCGGCTGGGCCTGAACGGGGCCGTCACGCCCGGCATCGGTCCGGATCTGGCCTATGGCGGTGTCAGCTTCGACCAGCCCCTAGGCACCGACGGGCTGCGTCTGTTTTCCGGTTTCAGCTACGCTGCGACCAAGCCGGGCTCGATCCTGCGGTCCTTCAGCACCGAAGGCAGCGCCATCAACGCCAACACCGCGCTGAACTATCCCTTCATCCGTTCGCGCGACTTCAACCTGCAGGGCTCGCTGGGCCTAGCCTATCACGATATCCGCTCCAGCAATGCGCTGGTCGATCCGCTGTTCGCCGACCATACCCGCGACCTGAGCGCCACGCTGTTCATGAATGCGCTGGACGATTGGGGTGGCTATTCCACGGCGTCGCTCGGCATCACGCGCGGGTTGCCCGTGCTGGGCGCCACCAGGGCGGGCAATCCCGTCAAGTCGCGCACCGGCGCCAGCGGGGAGTTCACCCGCGGCAATTTCGAACTGACGCATCTGCAGCCGCTGGCCGACCGTTTCTCGGTGATGCTGGGCGCCACCGGCCAGACCTCGTTTGGCGATCCGCTGCTGGCCTCCGAACAGTTCTCGCTGGGCGCCGACAGCTATGACCGCGCCTTCGATCCCTCCGAGGTGACGGGCGACTCCGCGCTGGCCGGACGTATCGAGCCGCGCTTCGACGTCGCAGACCATCTGGCGCTGCTGTCGAATGTACAGCTTTACGGTTTCTTTGAAGGCGGCCAGATCTGGCAGGCCCTGGCCGTGGCGGGCTCGCCTTCCTCCCAGACGCTTGGCAGCGCCGGCGCGGGGTTTCGATTTCTGGTGGGCGATCACGTCAACGCCGATCTGGAATGGGCCAAGCCGCTCGACCGCAATGTGCTGGGCAGCGCCAATCAGAATTCACGTTTCTTCTTTTCGGTTGGGGTGAGCCTCTAGGTCCGGGGCTCGTACGCATGCAACAGAGCTGAAAACGCTCGGGAGTTTTCATCATGACCAGCAAACGCATCTCGATGCTTCGCAACTCTTCCTCGCTCTTTGCGCTGGGGGCGGCTTCGGCGCTTCTGACGGGCGGCCCGGCCCACGCCTTCGACGCCAATTCGCTGCCGCAGGGCGGCAACGTCACCGGCGGGGCCGCGACCATCGCGACCTCGGGCAACACCTTGACGGTGAACCAGTCCTCGAACCGCGCGGTTATCGACTGGCGCAGCTTCGATATCGGCGCCAACGCCCAGGCGAACTTCAACCAGCCGGGCGCCAGCGCCATCGCGGTCAACCGCGTCAATGCCTCCACCGATCCGTCCCGGATCGAAGGCGGGCTGCACGCCAGTGGCCAAGTCTGGATTCTCAATCCCAACGGCGTGATGTTCGGCAAGACGGCGCGCGTGGACGCCGCCGGCGTGGTCGCCACCACCGCCAATATTGACGACAAGGCCTTCATGGCCGGCGACAACAAGCTGCAGATGCGCGGCGGTGACAGCGGCCAGGTGGTCAATGAAGGCCATATCACGATCGGCCAGGGGGGCATGGCCGCCTTTGTCGCGCCGTCGGTGCGCAATTCCGGCACCATTCGCGCCCGTGTCGGCAGGGTCACGCTTGCCGCCGGGGATACCTACACGCTGGACCTGGCAGGCGACCGGCTGGTGGAAATCGGCCTGGGTGCAGGCAAGGCGGTGGTCGACCAGTCGGGCAAGATCGTCAACGAAGGCGGGGTGATCACCATTTCCGCCAAGGCCGCAGGGCAGGCGGTGGATTCGCTCATCAACATGTCCGGCGTGTTGGACGCCTCGTCGGTCAAGACGGCGGGCGGCAAGATCGTGCTCGGCGCCGACACCATTAACATCGCCAGTGCCGCCACCCTGAAGGCCGACGGCACCAGCGGCGGCCAGATCACGGTGGTCGCCGACAAGACCGGCAATTATGCCGGCTCCTATTCGGCGCAGGGCAGCCAGGGCGATGGCGGCCAGGTCGAGACCTCCGGCAAAGCCGTTCACATCGACAGCAAGATCGCCGTCAACACCAGCGCGCCCAAGGGCAAGACCGGCAGCTGGACGCTGGATCCGAACGACCTGACGGTCACGGCCGGCAACGGCGGGACGATCACGTCCGGCATCAACACCGATGCCCAGAGCACGGTCGGCGCGGATGCCGTGGTGGCGGCGCTCGCCTCCACCAATGTCACGCTGCAGGCCAAGAATTCCATCACCGTCAACAGCGCCATCGATGCCTCGGGAAATGGCGTTGCCCACAATCTCACCCTTGCCGACCAGGACGGGGGGGGCCTGACCGTCAATCTCAATGCCGCGATCACGCTGAAGAGCGGCGGCGTCCTTTCGGGGGGCGCCACGGTGGTGAACCTGACCAACGGGGCGCTGATCCAGAACGGCAACGATGTGGCCCTGGCCAATTCGGCGATTAACCTGAATGGCGGCATTTACGCGCCGGGTGCGACGCTCAGCAAGTCCGGCCTGTCTCTGATTGGCGCCAACGGCGCCGAGATCGACGTGAATCCAGGCAACAACCAGGTCAACGCCATCGCTATCGCCGGCAACACCGATGGCGTCAGCGTCAGCGGTCTTGTCATACGCGGCGAAGTCACCGGATCCTATGTGGACTATGCGTTCGGAAGCGGAATGAGCCGCGGCGTGGCGGTCGTCAACGGCGCCACCAACTTCACCATTTCCGGCAACGACATCCGCAATGTTCGTGTCGGCATCCTGATCGACGGACGCAACACCGGCAGCATTACCGGCAATACCATCGACAACACCAAGGGCGCCGTCCTGGTCCAGTATACCGATGCCGGCGTGGGAAATTCCCAAGGCTATGCCATAAACATCTCGGGCAACCATCAGGGTCCGACCGGAAACGAATGGGGCATCGATACCCATCTCAACGGTTTCTGGAACGGAACCGCCATCGTCTCCTATCCCGGCGGCGCGGCGCCCTCCGGCGTACAGGCCACATTGCTGGCCAGCAGCGCGGCCAATGACGGCTGGACGGTTCAGGACCAGGCCTATACAGCATCCAACCGCACTGCGGTAACGGTGGCGACGACGGGCTCCAACGCCAATCAGGGCAGCGCGCGCACCCCATTGGCCACCATCCAGGCCGGCATCAACGCCATCGTCACGGGCGGCACCGTCAATGTGAAGGACGGCACCTATGTCGTCAGCGCCGCCAATGGCTATACCAACGGCTATCTCGGCATCGGCAAGAGCCTGAAGCTGATCGGTCAGAGCCAAGCGGGCGTCATCATCGACGCGCGCAACGCCTCGACCTACGGCATTCGGGTTATCGGCGGGACCGACAGTGTATCACTCAGCAATTTCACGCTTCTGGGCGTCGCGGCGACAAACGCCTACGGCATCAAGGTCGAAGACAGCACGAATTTCTCGATCGACCATGTCACCAGCAAGGGTGCCTACAAGGCACAGCTCGACCTCAACGGCGTTCGCGGCGGCACGGTCAGTTTCGTCACCGCGGACGGCACCTCCAACGGCGTGGGCGCCGGCTCGACCAAGGGCGCGGCCATTGCGATCACCGACAGCCAGAATCTCACGATCAGCAATTCGAGCGTGATCGGCGGCGCCTATGGCGGCATCGGCATCTACCAGTCGAACAAGCCGAGCGGCTACACCTACCAGACCAGCAACGTCACCATCGACGGCAGCAACACCTTTAACGCGAATGGCGCCGCCCACTATAATTACGTCTATACCGAGGATGAGTCTGCCACGAACAATTTCGGCACCCTGACCATTGCCGGCTTCGATTATGTCGCGGGCCAGGATTCCAATTCGGCCGATACCTTCAAATATTTCCAGCGCACCCAGCAGGGCGCGATCGACTATCTCGACTCGATCGGAGCGGTGAATGTCGGCTATGTCGAAGGCTGGACGGGCTCGGCCGTCAACAACCGATTTGCTGTCGCCAATGCCACCGGCGGCAACGCGATGGCGATCAACCCCGCTTTGACCGCTGCCGCCGCCGGTGCGACCATCACGGTCGCGCCGGGCGTCTATGCCGAAACCCTGAACATCACCAGGAATGTCGACATTACCGGCGCCGGCATCGGCCAGACCATTATCCGCCCGACGACGCTGCTGAACACCGGCGTGGCGCACAAATACGACGCCAATGTGAAGGCGACGGTGTTCGTCAATGGCGCCAGCAACGTGAACCTCAGCGGCCTGACGATCGACGGCAACAATCTGGGCAACAATGCGGTGGTGTTCTGGAACAATGCGTCGGGCTCGATCAGCAATTCGCGGATCGTGAATCCGCAGGCTTTCAATGGCGCGCAGACGGGCCAGGATCTCGCGGTTGATGCCACGGGCAGCACGACCTCGAACCTGACGATCTCCGGGGTGCAGTTCGCGAACTGGAACAAGAACGCGATCGATGTGGTGACGGGCGGCGGTTCGATCTCCGGCGGCGGCAATGTAACGCTGAACGTCAACAATTCGAGCTTTGCCGGTCAGGGCGCGACCGGCCTGAACGCGCAGAACGGCATCGTGCTGTGGGAACGCGGCGGCAGCGGCAGCACCATCAATGCGACGGTCGATCATTCCACCTTCTCCGGTATCACCTATACCGGCACGGATTCCAACGCGACCGGCATATTGCTGTATGGGGCGACCACCGGCTCGCTGACGGTGAAGAATTCCACCTTCGACAACAGCGTTCAGAATTATATCGGCACCGACGGCGGCAGCCTGGTCGAGATCAATGCCACGACCGGCAATATCTTCGATGGCGTCGCGGAAGGCGGCGCGACGCTGGACCAACTTTTCAACATCGAGAACCACCTGGTGGACGGAACGGACAATGCGGGCAACAGCCTGGTCCGTCTCAAGTCCGGCCAGGTCTATGTCACCGCGGCCAAGAACAGCATCCAGAACGGCGTCAGCGCCGCGACTGCCGGCGACACCGTCAATGTCCAGGCCGGCACCTATGCCGGCGGCATCGCGATCAACACCAACGGCATCACGCTGCAAGGCCAGTCCGGCACGGTCATTGCCGCCGGCGGCGGCAGCAGTAGCAACGCCATTACCGTCAATGGCGACAATGTGACGGTGCGCAATCTGGCGATCAATCTCGCGCCCACCGGCGGCGCCCAGATCAACGGCGTCGGCATTTCCGGTTCGGCCGATGGCGCCACCCTCACCGGGCTGACCATCCGCGGCGAGGTCGCCGGATCCTACCAGGATTATGCGTTCGGCAGCGCCATGAGCCGCGGCGTCTATGTCCAGAATGGCGCGACCAATTTCGCGATCTCCGGCAACGATATCCGCAATGTCCGCGTCGGCATTCTGGCGGATGGCGCCGCCAATCTCGGCAGCAGCCCAACAACACCGGCAGCATCACCGGCAACATCATCGACAACACCAAGGGCGGCGTGCTGATCCAGTACACCGACGGTGCGGGCATCACCATCACCGGCAACCGCCAGGATGCGTTCGGCAACGAATGGGGCGAGGATTTCCACCTTCAGGGCGCGCAGAGCGGCGTGGCGACGAACGGCGCGCAGCTTCTGGCCGCCAGCGCCGCCAATGGCGGCTGGACGGTACAGGACCTGGCCTATGCCTCATCCAACCGCACGGCGGTTACGGTGGCCGCCAACGCCACGAACGCCAACGTCAATCCCTCCGACAGCAACCAGGGCTCGTCCCGCACCCCGCTCAAGACGATCCAGGCGGGCATCAATGCGGTGGTTGCCGGCGGCACGGTCAATGTCCTGAACGGCACCTATGTCGTTTCCTCCGGTTACATCAATGTCGACAAGTCGCTGAACCTGGTAGGCCAGAGCCAGGGCCAGGTCATCGTCGATGCCCGCAACGCCTCGACGTATGGCCTGCGCGTCACCGCGTCGAACGGACCGGTCAGCATCAGCAACCTGACGCTTTATGGCGTGACCGCCACCGGCGGCTATGGGTTGAAGGCGGAAGCCACAAGGGGCCTGACCCTGGCCAATGTCACCAGCCAGGGCGCGGCCAAGTCGGAGTTCGACCTCAACGGCGTGATCGGCGCCACCCTCACCAACCTGACGGCCAACGGCGCGTCCGTGGCCACCGGCCTGGCCACCAACGGCAACGGCGTCTCGCTGACCGACAGCCAGAACATCGTCCTGACCAATGTGACGACGCGCAATGATCTGTGGGGCGGCCTGGCCCTGTACGAGAGCAATTCGCCCACCGGTTACACCACCCAGATGGACAACATCACCGTGGATGGCTCCAACACCTTCACCGAGGCCAACGGCATCTACGCCCAGGACCAGTCGTCGCTGCATGATTTCGGGTCGATCAACCTGGCAGGCCAGGGCATCGCCTATGTCGCCAAGGCCAATGTCGGCGGCACCGAAGGCACCTATACCTGGTTCCAGAAAACACAGCAGGGTGCGATCGATCTTGCCGCAGCTGCCCCCGTCGCCGCCGCGGTGCAGGGTTATGCCGGCAACAGCGTCGCCGGCAACAACATCTTCACCGTCGGTATTGCCACCAATGGGACTGCCCTGTCGGTGAATGCGGCGCTCGACCAGTCCCTGGCGGGCGGTGTGATCCATGTCGCAGACGGCACCTATGCCGAAAATGTGGCGCTGTCGGCGGCGCGCACGGTCGATTTCGGGACCGTGAGCCTGAACAGCCTGACCCTTGCGCCCGCGGCGGCCGGCACGGTCCTGTCGGGCCGTATCGCGGCCGGCAGCGTGGCGCTGAACGGCGCCGTGGTGCTGGGCGGCAATCTGAGCCTGAACGCCACCAGTGCAGTTGTCCTGGCTTCGGCGGATGGCGCGCATGACCTCAGCGTTGTGTCGGGTGCCGGCGCCAGCCTGGGCAATCTGGGCAGCGGCACCCGTTTGGGTGCGGTATCGGTGTCGGGCAACACGATCCTCACCGGCAGCAGCTACAAGGCCGGCAGCATTGTCCTGGGCGCCACCACCTTGGCGGCGAACACCTCGCTGGATGCCACAGGCACCGTCACACTGGCTTCGGCCAATGGCGCGCATGACCTTGGCATAGTGTCGGGCGCCGGCACGAGCCTGGGCAATCTGGGCAACAGCACTCGCCTGGGCGCGGTCACGGTGTCGGGCGGCACCATACTCACCGGCAGCAGCTACAAGGCCGGCAGCTTCGATCTCGGCGTCGCCACCTTGGGTTCGGACGCCTCGCTGGATGCCACGGGCACCGTCACGCTCGCTTCGGTCGATGGCGCGCATGCCCTGGCCGTTGCTTCCACCGGCGCGAGCCTGGGCAATCTGGGCAGCAGCACCCGCCTGGGCGCGGTATCGGTGTCGGGCAACACGGTGCTCACCGGCAGCAGCTACAAGGCGGCGAGCCTCAATCTGGGCGCCACCACGCTGGCATTGGACACGACGCTGGACGCCAGTGGCGCCGTCACGCTGGCTTCAGCCGATGGCGCGCATGCGCTGACCATTGCCTCGGGCGGCGGCACCAGCCTGGGCGACCTGGGCGATACCACCCGCCTGGGCGCGGTGTCGGTGTCGGGCGGTACTGCGCTCACCGGCAGCAGCTACAAGACGGCGAGCCTCAATCTGGGCGCCACCACTCTGGCATTGGACACAACGTTGGACGCCACCGGCGCCGTCATTCTGGCTTCGGCCGATGGCGCGCATGCGCTGACCATTGCGTCCACCGGCACCAGCCTGGGCGACCTGGGTGACACCACCCGCCTGGGCGCGGTGTCGGTGTCGGGCAACACGACCCTGACCGGCAGCAGCTACAAGGCCGGTAGCATTGCTCTGGGCGCCACCACCTTGGCGTCGGACACCTCGCTGGATGCCACCGGGGCCGTCACCCTGGCTTCGGCCGATGGCGCGCATGCCCTGACCATTGCGTCCATCGGGACCAGCCTGGGCGACCTGGGCGACACCACTCGTCTGGGGGCAGTGTCTGTGTCGGGCGGCAGCACGCTCACCGGCGGCAGCTACAAGGCTGGCAGCCTCAATCTGGGCGTCACAACTCTGGCGTCAGACGCCTCGCTGGACGCCACCGGCACGGTTACTCTGGCTTCGGCCGATGGCGCGCATGCGCTGATCATCGCTTCCACCGGCACCAGCTTGGGCGACTTGGGCGATACCACCCGTCTGGGTGCAGTGTCGGTGTCGGGCAACGCGACCCTGACCGGCAGCAGCTACAAGGCCGGCAGCCTCAATCTGGGCGCCACCACCTTGGCGTCGGACGCCTCGCTGGACGCCACCGGCGCCGTCACTCTGGCTTCAGCCGATGGCGCGCATGCGCTGACCATATCCTCGGGCGGCGGCAGCAACCTGGGCAACCTGGGCAGCACGACCCGCTTGGGTGCGGTGTCGGTGTTGGGCAACACGGCGCTCACGGGTGGCAGCTACAAGGCCGACAGCTTCAATCTGGGTGCCACCACCCTGGCTTCGGACACCTCGCTGGATGCCACCGGCGCCGTCACACTCGCTTCGGCGGATGGCGCGCATGCTCTGACCATCGCTTCCAGCGGGACCAGCCTGGGCGACCTGGGCGACACCACCCGCCTGGGCGCGTTGTCGGTGTCGGGCGGCACCACGCTCACCGGCAGCAGCTACAAGGCCGCCAGCATCGATCTCGGCGCCACCACGCTCACCGCGGCCATCACCACACTCGACACGGCATCTTCGCCAGGCGCGGCCGGCAACATCGCCATCAGCGGCGATATTTTCGGCACCAAAGACGGCGGCCAGAGCCTGGTGCTGGCCGCGGGCACCGGGTCCGGCGCCAAGTCGGCCAATGGCGATGTAAGCCTCAAAAACGCGGGCACCACCGCCGTGCGGCTGGGCGATCTCAAAATCAGCGGCGACGACTTTTTGGCCCTGACGGTGGATATCGCGGGGGGCTTCACCTCCCATCTGACCGGCAATCAGGTCTTTGCGGCCGATACGCTGAACGCAGGCGGTGCCGTCAACACCAATGCGGTCGGCGACGTTTCCGGCCACATCGTGGCGGCCGGCAATGTGTCGTTGAGTGCGGGCGGGGCGGTGTCCGGCAACATCACCGGCGACGCGCTGACGCTCAACAGCGCATCGGTCGGTAACGCCTCGCTGCAAGGCAACAGCCTCGATGCCACCGTCAGCGGGAATTTCAACGCTGCGGTCGCCACCACGGGCAACGTCAATACCAATGTGACCGGAAATGTCTCCGGCCAGATCGCTTCGGGCGGCAATGTATCGCTGAACGCGGGCGGCGGCGTGTCCGGCAACATCAGCGGCAATGCACTGACCCTGAACAGCGGGTCGGTCAGCGGCGCCACGCTGCAGGGCAACAGCTTGAATGCCACCGTCGCCGGCGATTTCAACGCCGCTGTCACCACGACGGGCAACGTCAATACCAAGGTGGCGGGCAATCTTTCCGGCCAGATCGCTTCGGGCGGCAATGTCTCGCTGAACACAGGCGGCGGCGTGTCCGGCAATATCAGCGGCAACGCGCTGACCCTGAACAGCGGATCGGTCAGCGGCGCCACGCTGCAGGGCAACAGCCTCAATGCCACCGTCGCAGGCAATTTCGATGCTGCGGTCGCCACGACGGGCAATGTCAGCACGAATGTGACCGGGAACGTCTCCGGCCAGATCGCATCAGGCGGCAACGTGGCGTTGAATGCCGGCGGGCTGGTATCGGGCAACATCAAGGGTGACGCGCTGACCGTAAACAGCGGTTCGGTCGGCGGCGGCGCCACCCTGGCGGGCAACACTGTTGTCGCCATCGTCACCGGAAATTTCGATGCCGCCGTGAACACGTCGGGCAGCTCCAGCGTCAGCGGCAACACTGTCACCGGCAGCTTCACCGGCAGCACCGTCAGCCTGAGCGGCCAGTCGGTGAGCGGGCAGGTGAATGCCGGCACGTTGAATGTCAGCGCCCAGGATGGCGCGGTGACGGGCAACTTCACGCCGGGCGACGTCAGTTCCAGTGTGCCGCTCAATGGCGGCGTCGTGGGAACAAACCCCAACAACTACCTGCCGCAGCAGCTCGTTGTTGAAGGCTTTGTCCTGCCGGCCGGCACGCAGATCGCGGCCAATGGCCAGCTGATCCTGCCGCCCGGCACGGTAATCGGCCTGATGTCGCCCGGCGGCGGCACGCCGCGCGTGACGATGGTCCAAAGCGTCCAGCAGCTGGGCGAGTTGCTGGAGTCGGGCTATACGGCGATCGTGATCGATCTCAATGCCCGCAAAAAGACGACCAAGCTCGCGTCCAATTGAGGCTCGCGACGGACAGTCGGCAAAACGCGGTCCAGGCTTAATCCGCGATTTCCGATCCGTCGCGTCTCTATCCGATCGCGGACGAGATGAAGTCCATGCCGGATCTCGCCGCCAAGTGGAAGGTGAAGGCGGAAATGTGGACAGCGTGCCGCTGACCTCCTCGCTGCTCAACAAGGAGAGCGGGTCTAGTGGATGACTTCCGCCACGGCCAGCATGGTGGCCGCCAGGCCCAGCGCGGGATAAAGGAACTGCGACCAGGACTGCAGCGGGGCAGTACGATGATCCCATGCCCTTGCGGTCATCTCGCGCGACTGGGTGCGGGCAAAAACATAGTCTTCATGCCGGAAATCGGCATGGGCGGAAATCAGGGCGGTGTGGCCGGTGGCGGACATGGCCGTTTTCTTTCAAGAATGCCCATCACAGATAGGCACGCCGCGGCGCGCCGGTCCGCCCGGCTTCGCATGCCGCCCATACGCTCAGCGAATGGCTAGTCGCCCAGTTTGATCATGACATTGGCCTGGCCCTGCACGGTGCCCTTGTCCAGCCATTCCAGCGAGGCGGCGAACAGCGCCAAATGGTTCTTCTCCCACATGGCGGCGTGGGCGGAGCAGGCCAGGCTCACGAATGCCTTCTGGCCGCTGCCGATATCGGCATAGAGGTCGCGGACCCGGTCGGGATTGACCTGCTTGTCGTTCTCGCCGGACACCATCAGCGTCGGCGTGGTCATGGTCCCGACCATTTGCGTGGTCCAGCCGGGGCTGTAGGCCGAGATCGAAGCGCGGCGCACCGGCGGCGACCATTTCGCGCCAACCGGATCGGACGCCAGCATGTCCGACCACACCGCGTCGGCTGTCGCGGGATCATACTGGCCCGTGCAAGGCGCCTGGCGATCCCAGTTGGCGACAAACTCCGCGCGGCTCTGGGTGTTGAACACCGGCCCCGGCTGGGGCAGCGGAAGGTCGGCCTTGGTGGCGCGGTTATAGGCGGGCGCCAGCAGCACCAGTCGCGCCACCTTGTCCGGATGCTGCGCCGTCCAGCCGCCGGCGCGCGGCCCGCCCTGTGACCAGGCCACCAGATTGATCCTGGCGACGTGACGCAGTTTGGCGATGTAATCCACCGCGGCGCTGATGTCGTTCCAGTCCGAACCGATATCGGTGAGCGCGCCGGGATAGGCCTGCGGACAACTGACGCCGAAACTCTTCTGCTGCTCCGGCGACAGGTTGCATTTGTCGTCCATCAGCGGCGGGCGGGTGGAACGGCCGTAACCGGTCATGTCCACCGAGAAAACGTCGTAGCCGGCAGCGGCAAGATAGGCCATCCAGCTGTAATCCTGGTATGGCACGTCGAAGCTGGTTTCGGCAGGCGTGCCGGCGCCGTGCACGAACAACACGACCTTGTCGCCCGCGCCGCGCCGCATCACCAATGGCAGCGCGCGCTCGCGGACATAGAGTTTCGCCTGCTGCCCGACGATGGCGGGCACCTGCGAGATGACGGTGACATAGTGGTCGCGCGCGATGGTGCCCGCCGCCATGGCAGGTGCGGCAAGCGCCGTCATCACGATGAAAGATGCAATCCAGCTTCGCATGTGGCGCCCCTGTTTCCCGCCGCGACTATCGCGCGACCTCGGCGATGCCGCAACCGGCCTTCCCCCGCGCGCGATAGCGCGCTTGTCGGGGGAGGGGGCCTTAGCTGGGCCTTGGCCCAGCTACGGCCGGAGGGGGAGGACTGCTATTTGTGATGCTGCAAGCGCGTGTTCACCAGCTGGAAGAACACCGGCACGAAGAAGATGGCCAGCACCGTGGCGGTCAGCATGCCGCCGATCACGCCGGTGCCGATATCGTTCTGGCTGGCGGCGCCGGCGCCGTGGCTCAGCGCCAGCGGCGTGACGCCGGCGATGAAGGCGATGGAGGTCATCAGGATGGGACGCAGCCGCAGCCGCGCCGCTTCCATGGCGGCTTCGAAGGCGGAGGCGCCCTTCTTTTCCGCATCCACCGCAAACTCCACGATCAGGATGGCGTTCTTGGCGGACAGGCCGATGGTGGTGAGCATGCCGACCTGGAAGTATATGTCGTTGAACAGGCCGCGCAGGCTCGCCGCCGCGATGGCGCCGATCACGCCCAGCGGGATCACCAGCATCACCGAGATCGGAATCGCCCAGCTTTCATACAAAGCCGCCAGGCAAAGATAGATCACCAGGATCGACAGGCCGTACAGCACCGGCGTCTGCGCGCCGCTGGCTTCCTCCTCGAAGCTGAGGCCGGTCAGTTCATAGCCGACATCCGGGCCCAGCTTGGTGAACAGCTTGCTCATTTCCTTCATCGCCGTGCCGGACGACACGCCCGGCGCAGGCTGGCCGTTGAGCTCGATGGCCGGCAGGCCGTTGTAGCGCGACAGCGTTGCCGGACCGACCGTCCAGGTGGCGGTGGAGAAGGAGGAGAAGGGCGACATGCCGCCATTGGCGCTGCGCACATACCAGCGGTTCAGGTCGTCGGGCGTCATGCGGTAGGGCGCATCGGCCTGCATGTAGACGCGCTTGACGCGGCCGCGGTCCACGAAGTCGTTGATGAAGCTGGAACCCCAGGCGGCGCTGAGGGTGGAATTGACGTCCGCCAGGGACACGCCCTGGGCGCTGGCCTTGGCCTGGTCGATCTGGATGTGCAGCTGGGGCGTATCGTCCAGGCTGTTGGGACGGACGCCGGCCAGCAGCGGATTCTGCGCCGCCATGCCCAGAAGCTGGTTGCGCTTCTCGATCAGGCCGGCGTGACCCAGATTGCCCCGGTCTTCCATCTGGATGTCAAAGCCGGACGAAGTGCCCAGGCCCGGCACGCTGGGCGGCACCAGCGAATAGACCATGGCGTCGCGCTCGGTCATCATGAAATGGCCCATGGCGCGGTTGGCGATGGATGCGGCCGCATTCTTGGCGCCCTTGCGCTCACTCCAGTCCTTCAGATGGATGAAGGCCATGCCGGTATTTTCGCCCGAACCGGCATAGGAGAAGCCGGCGATGGAGAAGACGAAATCGACATTGTCCTTTTCGGTCGACAGGTAATATTGCGCGACCTTTTCGGCGACCTTCATGGTGCGCGGCTGGGTGGCACCGGCGGGCAGATTGACCAGGGTAAAGACAAAGCCCTGGTCCTCGTCCGGCAGGAAGCCGGTGGGCAGGCGCCAGAACAGGAAGGCCATGATCCCGACGATCACCGCGAAGCCCAGCATCACCCAGCTGGTGTGGTGCAGGACGCCTTCCAGCCTCGCCGCATACCAGGTGCGGAACGCGTCGAAATTGCGGTTGAACCAGCGGAAGAAGGCCCATTGCGGCCGCTCGCCATCGGGCATCGGCTTGAGCAGTGTGGCGCACAGCGACGGCGACAGGATCAGGGCCACCAGGATCGACAGTCCCATCGCCGAAACGATGGTGACGGAGAACTGGCGATAGATCACGCCGGTCGAACCGCCAAAGAAGGCCATGGGCAGGAACACCGCGGTCAGGACCAGGCCGATGCCGATCAGGGCGCCGGTGATCTCGTCCATGCTCTTCAGCGTGGCATCACGGGGGTTCAGCTTTTCGTCATGCATGATGCGTTCGACATTCTCCACCACCACGATGGCGTCGTCGACCAAGAGGCCGATCACCAGCACCAGCGCGAACAAGGTGAGTGTGTTGATGGTGTAGCCGGTCGCCGCCAGCACGCCAAAGGTGCCCAGCAGCACCACCGGCACGGCCACGGCCGGTATCAGGGTGGCGCGCCAGTTTTGCAGGAAGACATACATCACCAGCACCACCAGCCCGATCGCCTCGATCAGGGTGACGATCACGTCATGGATGGACAGGCGGATGAAGGTGGTATTGTCCACCGGGAAGTTCATCTTCATGCCCGGCGGCAGCGAGCCTTCCAGTTCGTGGGCGCGGGCCTTCACCGCGTCCACGGTGTTGAGCGCATTGGCGCCCGGCGCCAGCATGACGGCGACACCGGAGGCGGGATGGCCGTTGAACTGGCTCTGGATGGAATAGGTTTCCGCCCCCAGTTCGATTCGCGCCACATCGCCCAGCCGCACCACGGCGCCGCTGGGTGAGGTCTTGAGAATGATGGCGCGGAACTGATCGGGGGTCTGCAGCCGCGACTGGGCCGTGACGGTGGCGTTCAACTCGACATTGGCGGTGGCGGGCTGGGCGCCGATCTGGCCGGCCGACACCTGGACGTTCTGGGTCTGGACCGCGGCATTCACGTCTGAGGGCTGCAGCTGGTAATTGTGCAGCTTGTAGGGATCCAGCCAGATCCGCATGGCATATTCGGAGCCGAACACCTGGGTCGAACCCACGCCCGGCACGCGGCTGAGCGGATCCTTCATGTGGCTGGAAATGAAGTCGGAAATATCGACATTGGTATAGCGGCCGGTATCGTCATAGACGGCGACCACCAGCAGGAAGTTGTTCTGCGCCTTCTGCACCGTGACGCCGAGCTGCTGCACCGCGCTGGGCAGCAGCGGCACGGCAGCCTGCACCTTGTTCTGCACCTGGACCTGGGCGATGTCGGCATTGGTGCCGGCCGCGAAGGTGACGCTGATGCTGACGGAGCCGTCGGCATTCGAAGAGGACGAGAAGTAGAGCAGGTTGTCCAGGCCGGTAAGCTGCTGCTCGATCACCTGGGTGACCGAGGACTGCAGCGTGTTGGCGTCGGCGCCGGGATAGAAGGCGTTGATCACCACCGTGGGCGGGGCGATGGTGGGATATTGCTCGATCGGCAGCTTCAGCGCGGCGATGCCGCCTGCCAGCATGATGACGACAGCGATGACCCAGGCGAAGACCGGACGGTCGATGAAGAAGCGCGACAGGCTCATCTTAATTGGCCGCCGCGTTGGCCGGGGCCTGCGGCATCAGTTGCGGCACCACCGGCATGTCGGGCTGCACCTTGCCGGTGCCTTCCACGATAAGCTTGTCGCCCGCCTTCAGCCCATCCAGCACCTGCCAATTGCCGTCTATGGCATTTCCGGTCTTCAGCTTCCGCAACCGCACAGTGTTCTTGTCGTCCACCACCAGGGCTGTGGCATCGCCCTTGGCGTCATGGCCGACTGCCTTTTGCGGCACCAGGATGCCATGCGGGTCGGTGCCTTCGGTCACCGTGGCGCGGACATAGAGGCCGGGCAGCAACAGGCCGGTGGGGTTGGGGAAGATGGCGCGCAACCGCACCGCGCCGGTGGCCGGGTCCACCGTCACGTCGGTGAATTGCAGCTTGCCCTTGAGCGGATAGAGGCTGCCGTCATCCAGCTTCAGGGTCACGTCCGCCGTGCCGTCCTGGCTGAGATGGCCGCCCTCTATGGCGCGCTTCAGCGCCACCAGTTCGGCGCTGGACTGGTCGACATCGACATAGATGGGATTCAGCGTCGAAACCGTGGTGAGCGCGGTGGCCTGCTGCGCCGTCACCAGCGCGCCCACCGTGACGGTGGAGGCGCCGATGCGCCCGGTGATGGGTGAGGTGATGCGGGTATAGCCCAGGTTGATGCGTGCGGCGTCGGCATTGCCCTTGGCGGCCAGATAGGCGGCCTTGGCGTCATCGGCGTCCTGCGGCGCAATGGCGTTCTGGGTCAGCAGCGCGGCATAGCGGTCGGCGCGGGTCTTGGTGCTGGCGAGCGTCGCCACCGCGCTGGCATAGGCCGCCTGGTAGGGACCGGAATCGATCTGGTAGAGCGCCTGACCGGCCTTGACCGTGGAGCCTTCCACGAACAGGCGTGCCTTGACGATGCCGGTGATCTGCGGACGGATTTCCGAAACCGCGAAGGGACTGGTGCGGCCGGGCAGTTCGACGGTCAGCGTGACGGGCGCTTCCTTGACCTCGATCACGCCCACCTGGGGCGGCGGCATCTTGGGACGCGGTGGCTGGCCGCAGCCCGCCAGGACAAGGGCAACACCACAGGCCATGACCAACGACGAATGACGCGACATGCAATCCCCCAAAGGAATAATCCGCCTAATCAGAATGACGGACAGAAAAGTCCGTACCGGACACTGGCGGGCAAAAAATCTTCGCCTGATATGGCCCTACACTGTTGCAGGTGCAAGAAGTGGAAAGCCGGAATTCGACCAAAGTGCGGCCAAGGCCGCCTCAACACCATGCGCGTTGTCAATTTGACACAAACGTGCGCGCGTAGCGCGCCGAACGGTTGAATCAGCAGGACACAAAGCCTGTTCGACATACCAGCCCAGATGTTTGCGGAATATTTTCAGGCCCAGTGCATCGCCATAAAAGCGCAACGTGTCCCGGAAATGATCCAGCGCGATGCCCAATCGGGAGGCAATGTCGGGTTCTGACATGTCAGCACCTGTATGCAATGCCTTGTCTATCGCGGCGGCGATCCAGGGGCGGCCATAGCTGCCGCGTCCGATCATGACACCATCGGCACCGGACTGGCGCAGCGCCTCGCGGGCCGTGGCGGCATCGATGATGTCGCCATTGACGATCACCGGCAGCCGCGTCGCGGCCTTGACCGCGGCCACCGCCCGCCAGTCGGCTTTGCCATTGTAGAATTGCTGGCGGGTGCGGCCATGCACGGTGATGGCTTTCACTCCCAGTTCTTCGGCACGCGCTGCGATTTGCGGCGCGTTGCGGCTGGCATCGTCCCAGCCCAGCCGCATCTTCAAGGTCACCGGCCGGGTGGTGGCGTTCACCGCGGCGCCGATCAGCCGTGCTGCCAGTTCGGGATCACGCATCAGCGCCGAGCCCGACAGCGCGCCGGTCACTTCCTTGGCCGGACAGCCCATGTTGAAATCGATGATGTGCGCGCCGGCTGCTTCGGCCAGCTTCGCGCCCCTGGCGATCCATTCCGCTTCGCGGCCGACAAGCTGCACCACCATCAACGGCAAGCCATCCCCGATGGCGGCGCGACGCACCACGTCGGGGCGGCCTTTGGCGAAACTGTCACAGGCCACCATCTCGGTGGCGACATAGGGCGCGCCGCAGGCCGTGGCGATGCGCCGGAACGGCAGATCGGACACGCCCGTCATGGGCGCGGTCAGCACCCGCCCGGCTATGGTGACGTCACCGATCTGGAGGCCGTTCGTCACTGTCAGCTTTTTCCCGCCAGATGCTCGACATCGCCCCGGCCCATGATCGAGGTCTCGATGTGCTTGGGCTCGGTATAGAGCTTCACATTGCCGGAGCCGGCGATATCGATGTCGGCGTTGTCCTGGGGCGAGGTTTCCACATCGCCGCGGCCGGCGATTTCGAGTTTGAGTGTCTTCACCGCCAGGTCCTTCATATGCGCATCGCCGCGGCCGGCGATTTCCAGCTTGAGGTCATCGACCTTGCCGTTGGCGGTAACATCGCCTGACCCGGCGATCTCGATCTTGAGCGAGGCCTGGTTCAGCTCCTGCAGGTCCAGGTCGGCGACGCCGGCGATATGATATTCCTTGAACTCGCGTCCCGGCAGGGTGATGTCCAGCCGCTGGTGATGCCAGCGACCGCCGCGGCAGCTCATCTCGATCGTGCCATCCTTCACGGTCAGGTTCGCCAGCATCTGGGGATCGCCCTTGGCTTCCAGTGTGGTGCCTGTGCCCGGCTTGTAATGCAGGTTCACCGGTACCTCGATCGTCACCTTGTCGCCGCCGTCCCAGGGGAAGCTGCGGGTGGTGGCGGTGGAGGTGGCGTTGGCCGCCTTGCAGTCCGGGCTGTCGTCGAACATCGCGAAGTCAAAGTTGCCGCCATGCTCGCGCGCGCCGATGGCCGCGGCGGCGCCCAGGCAGATGGCGGAAACGGCGAGGCCGCCGACCGCGATGACAGCGAGCTTGTGCATGGGCTGCTTCCTACTGGCCGTGAATAATATTGCCGGAGCCGGCAATGTGGGTTGTCAGATGCCTGGGCTCGGACAGGAGCCGCACATTGCCGGACCCGGCGATATGGACTTCCAGATCGTCCTTGGGTGCGATCTCGGTGTCGCCGCTGCCGGCGATATGGATCTTGATGGTGTTCGCGGCCAACTGGCCCAGCTTTGCCTTGCCGGAGCCGGCAATGCCCACATCCAGCTCGTCGGCCTTGCCGTTGGCGCGGATGTCGCCCGAGCCCGCCAGGCCGAGCTTGACCTTGGGCTGGTCGATATCATCCAGCGTCATGGTGCCGGAACCAGCCATGCCGAACTTCTCGAAAATGCGGCCGGGCAGGGTGATGGCAACCGTGTCGCCATGCGAGGCGCGGCGGCAGTCCATCTTGATGTCGCCATCCTCGACCTTGACGTGCGGGATGAGGGCGGTATCGCCGGTCACCACCACCTGGTCGCCCTGGCCGCGCTTGTAATGGGTGTCGGCATGCATCTGGATCGAGACGCGATCGCTGTTGTCCCAGGCGATGCTGCGGCTGCCGGTCTTGCCGGACAAGGTGAAATCGCAGCTGGGACCGTCGCCGAAGAAGGACAAATCGACCGCGCCGGCAGTCATGTCCTTGCCGCCGATGGCGGCGGCGCCGCCGAGGCAGACAGCCGAGATGGCGAGGCCGGTGACAGCAACAAGAGCGAGTTTGTGAACCATGGAATGTCTCCTCCTAGACGGACGCGGCTGCGGTGTTGAACAGGCGGAAGTGCAGGCGGGCATACTGGATCAGCATCCGCGCCAGGGCATCGACGATGATCAGCAGCAGCGAGCCGCCGCCGATGCCGCCGCTGAGCAGGCCGGCGCCGCACAGCGCCTGCAGCGAACCATTGGTGAGCGGATGATGCCAGTCGCCGGGCAACAAATTGAACAGCAGGAACGAGCCCGCCACGATGAAGGCCAGGCAGCAGACCGAGAGCGCGAAGATCACCACCACACCCGCGAACAGGATGGGCAGCAGCAGCATCAGGTCGAGGGTCGCCAGGCCCAGCAAGGCCAGGATCACGCCGAACAGGTTGCCGGCGCTGCGGTCCTGTTCCCAGCGCTTGAAGCCGACTTCGGCGCGCATCTCGCGCGCCAGCCGCGCCGGATCGCCCAGAGCATCGGCCACTTCGTCCTCGGTGCGGCCGTGGGCCTTGCCGTCGGCGAAATGGGATTCGTAATCGGCCAGGATGTCGTTGACGTCGCTGGAATGCAGGCCGGCAAGACCTGTCCGCAGCTGCGCCATGAAGGTCGCGCGGTTCATGTCAGTTCCCCTAGTATCTTGTGAACCGCGGCCTCGAAGGCGAGCCAGTCCGTAATCTGGTTCTTGAGCGTCTGCGCGCCCTCTTTGGTGATCTTGTAATATTTGCGCGGAGGGCCGGACCCCGACTCCTGCAGGTAGGTCGTGACCAGACCGTCATTCTGCATGCGCCGCATCAGGGGATATATTGTCCCTTCGCCCATGCCCACGGCATCGGCCATCCGGCTGGCTATGTCATAGGCGTAGTTGTCGCCTTTGCTGAGCAGCGCCAGGACGCACATCTCCAGCACGCCCTTCTTCAATTGTATCTGCAATGATTCCGTCATGGCCTATTGTCTATCACACGATACCTTGTGATGCAAGATACTATTTTTGGGCCTTCCTTAAGGCTTTCGCGGCTAGAAGAGGGGCCATGAACCTGAAAATCAAGCTCACCAGCCTGATGGCCCGCAAACTGCCGGTGAAGACCGCCCGGCTGGCGGGTCACCGTCCCGTGGCCAGCATCACGTTTGACGATTTTCCCAAGAATGCCTGGACTTTGGGCGGGCCGATTCTGGCCAAGCATGGTGTCCGGGGCACTTATTATACGGCGGGTGGTTTCTGCGGCCGGACCGTGGACGGCACGGTCTTTTACGACCGGGAGGACCTGAAGGCCCTGGTGGCGGCCGGCCATGAACTGGGCTGCCACGGCTATGGCCACCAGCCGACCCCGACCCTGACAACCGATCAGTTGAAAGCAGATGCCGAGCGCAACCAGGAATTCCTCAGGGGCTTCACCGGCGGCGTCGCCCCGGTCAGCTATGCCTTTCCCTTTGGCCGGGTCAGTCCCCGCACCAAGCGCTTCTATGCCCCGCGCTTCACCAATGTGCGCGGCGTGCATCCCGGCGTGAATGTCGGCCGGGTGGACCTGGCGCAGCTCAACACCATCTCGCTGGAATCGCGCTGTTGGGAACCGGAGAAGATCGAAGCCGCTATCCAGCGCGTGCTGCACGATCATGGCTGGCTGGTGCTGTATACCCACGACGTGTCGGACACGCCGTCGCCCTATGGCTCGACGCCGCAGATGCTGGACTGGGCGCTGGGCAAGGTCGCCGCCGCGCGAATTGAAGTGCTGCCGATGCGTGAAGCGCTGTCGGTCGCTCTAGGCGCCTAGCGCTTTTTTCCGGATCGCTTCCAGCGTGGTGGTCGGCGAGATGCCATCGCCGTCAAACTTGACGTGGATGACAGACGGCAAACCGGACTTTTCCGCCGCCACGAACGCCGCCGCGAAGTCCTCGGTCTTTTCCACCGTGGCGCCGAACCCGCCAAAGCTGCGCGCCATCGCCGCGAAATCGGGGTTCTTCAAGGTGGTGGCGCTGACGCGGCCGGGATATTCGCGCTCCTGGTGCAAGCGGATGGTGCCCAGCATGGCATTGTCCAGCACCACGGCGATGATCGGCAGATTGTATTGCACGGCGGTGGCGAATTCCTGCCCGTTCATCAGGAAATCGCCGTCGCCATTGACCGCCAGCACGGTGCGCTGCGGATGCAGGGCCTTCATCGCCACGGCGGCGGGCATACCGTAACCCATGAAGCCGCAGATGGTGCCCATCTGGGTGTTGAACTTGCGGAAGCGGTAGAAGCGATGGATCCAGCCGGCATAATTGCCGGCGCCGTTGCACAGCATGGCGTCCGCGGGCAGGTGATCGCGCAGCCAGATCATGATCTCGCTGAGATTGACCGCACCCGGCTGCGGCATGGGGGTGGTCGAGAAGTCCAAATAGGCCTGGTGCTCCGCCGTCACGTCATGCGTGTGCGTCGCTGTCAGCTTGTCCAGCGCCGCGGCAAAGGCGATGGGCGCGGTATGGATGGCGAGATGGGGATGATAGACCCGGCCCAGCTCTTCGGCGCCGGGATAGGCATGCACCAGCTTCATCTGCGGCACGGGAATATCGAACAGGGTGTAGGCCTGCGACGTGAGCTCATTCAGCCGCGCGCCCGCTGCGATCACCAAGTCGCTGGCCTTCACCCGCGCCACCAGTTTTGGATTGCAGGCCAGGCCCAGGTCGCCGGCATAGTTGGGATGCAGCGGATCGAAATGGTGCTGGCGGCGGAACGATGTGGCGACCGGAATGCCGAAGCTTTCGGCAAAACGGGCCATCTGCGCCAGTGCTTCCGCGCTCCAGCGGCTGCCGCCCAGGATCAGGAATGGCTTTTCGCTTGCCGCCAGCAGCGTTTCCAGCGCGGCCATGTCTGCGGGCGCAGGCGCAGTCTCTACGGCTTCGACCAGTGGCGCGTCCGGCGATTTGGATGGCATGGGCAGCACATCATGCGGCAGCGACAGCACCACCGGTCCCGGTCGTCCGGCCAGCGCGGTGGCAAAGGCGCGGCCCACCATCTCGCCCATGCGGTCGGGTTCGTTGATCTCCGTCACCCACTTGGCCATGCCGCCGAAGAAGGCGCGATAATCCATTTCCTGGAAGGCGTCGCGGCCCCTGTTCTCACTCTCCACCTGCCCCACAAAAAGGATCATGGGCGTGGAATCCTGCTGCGCGATATGGATGCCGCCGGAGCCGTTGGTGGCGCCGGGACCGCGCGTGACGAAGCAGATGCCCGGCCGCCCGGTCTGCTTGCCATGGCTTTCCGCCATCATGGAGGCGCCGCCTTCATTGCGGCAGACCATCACCTGGATGCCGCTGTCGACCAGCGCATCCAGCACCGCGAGATAGGATTCGCCCGGCACGCAGAACACATGCGTCACGCCCTGGATGACCAGCTGGTCCACCAGCACTTGTGCGGCGGTGCGCGTGGCGAGTTCGGCATGCACGGTCATTCGAAGATGACTTTCTCGGTATAGGCCAGGTCGCCCAGTATAGGCCGGACCGGGCCCTTGAAATAGCGCGGCTCCTTGCCTTCCACATAATGGGAAAGCCCGGGCTGGTCACCATCGATCAGGAATCCCAGCCGCCCGCGTGGCAGGAAGTGCCTGGCCAGCGCCGGGGCGCAGCGGCGGAAATCCTCGGGCCCCCGGCAGAACATCACGTCCATCACCGGCAGCGGCGGCCGGTCCAGCCGGCGCGGCTTGAACACGAAGGGCGAGAGGATGCCGTCCTTCTCCACCGTCAGGGCCGTCATGCCAAAAGCGCGATGATCGCGCAGCAACTGCGCTTCGGGCAGGTTGCCGGGAATCTGGTCGCTGACCTTGCCGCGGCCGGGCAGGGCAAAAACCAGGCTGCGGCCGAAATTGTAGGGCGTGAAGCCCTGGGCCTGCAGTGTCTTCCAGGTATGCGGCGCCGGCGAAGCGTTCAAATAGGTGACACGCTTCAGCTTGGTCGCCATCGAGACCAGCAAGGTCGAATGGGTGCGCCAGGCCGGATCGACATACCAGCTCGACAGGTTGGCGATGACCTGCCCGCCGCGCTGCGACGATATCAGCAGGATCACGCCGACCGGTCCCAGCCCGGCATCCAGCACATAGCCATAGCGCGGCATGCCTTCGATCACAGGCATCCGTTTCCAGCGCGCGAAACCCTGCAACCAGGTATCGCGATGGGTGCGCGGGAACCCCCGGGCCAGCAGGTCCGCCAGTCCGTCCAGGTCTTGATCGGTGATCTGGCGGCAGCGCACCCGCGCCTGCGGCTCCATCGTCATGGTAAGGTCCTGTTTGGATTGCCTTTATGCGCCCGGCGCCATTAGCGGATCGTTAAAGCTGGACGGGCTAGATTGTCGGGGAGTTACAGGGACTTCCGTCATGAGCGTCGAGACCATTGTGCGCGCCGAATTCGAGACCGTGGCGCGGGAGCAGGACAGAATCCTTACGGGTCTCAGCGACGAGACGGTGCTGCTGGAATCCGGCCTGGACTCGCTGTGCTTCGCCATCATCGTGGCGCGGCTGGAAGACCAGCTGGGCGTGGATCCTTTCACAGCCTCCGAAGACGTCTATTTCCCCGTCACCATGGGCGATTTCATCAAATTCTATTCCGATGCCACTGCGGCCTGAGACTCTGCGCGCAGCCGTTGCGGGTTCGCGCGCGAACCTGTCTGGCCGGCATGAAACGGTGAACCTTTCCGACCTGGGAAGGGCGCTGGACGCCGACCTGTCCGGTGCAAACGTGCTGCTGCGCACATCCGACCAGTTGTTCGCTGCTCTCGCCCTGATCGAACTGGACGGCGTCGCCGCCCGCATCGTGATCTGCCCGCCGGATGTGAAGCTGGAGCATCTATCCTCCGTGGTCGAACGCGCCGCCATCGCTGTGGTGGTGAGCGACGATCCGGCGCTGGCGGTAGTCGGCATGCGCTTCGAACAACCGCATCTGCCCAAACCCGGCACGCCAGTCGCGCCGTCGCAAAAAACGGAATGGGTGCTGTTCACTTCGGGCACCACCGGCGCGCCCAAGATGGTGGCGCACACACTGGAAGGTTTGACCGGTGCGATCCAGCCGGCGAATGCCAGCGATATCGTCTGGGGCACCTTCTATGACATCCGCCGCTATGGCGGCCTGCAGATATTGCTGCGCGCCTTGCTGGGACAGGTGTCGCTGATCCTGTCGGACGCGCATGAGGATGTGGCCGATTTCCTGGCGCGGCTGGCGCCCGTCACCCATCTCACCGGCACCCCTTCGCACTGGCGCCGCGCCCTGATGAGTCCGGCCAATGCGAAGATCAATCCGCGCTATGTCCGCCTGTCGGGCGAGATCGCCGACCAGGCCATCCTCGACAGCCTCAAGGCACGCTTCCCCGATGCCGCCATCGGCCATGCCTATGCTTCCACCGAAGCGGGTGTCGGCTTTGAAGTCACCGATGGGCTGGAAGGTTTCCCGGCCGATTTCATCGGCCGTCCCGGCGCGGTGGAAATGAAGGTTGTGGACGGCACCCTGCATATTCGCTCGCCGCGCACCGCGTCAGAATATGTCGGCGGCGCGGCCTTGCTGCACGATGGTTGGGTGGACACCACGGACATGGTGGAACAGCGCGGCGACCGTTTCCATTTCGTCGGCCGCACCGGCGGCATCATCAATGTCGGTGGGCTGAAGATCAATCCCGAGGAAGTGGAGGCGGTGATCAACCGTCATCCCGGTGTGCGCATGTCGCGCGTGTCGGGCCGAAAAAGCCCCATCACCGGCGCCATCGTGATCGCGGACGTGGTGCTGAACGATGCCGCCAACGACAATGCCACCTTCAAGGATGCCATCCTGGCGGCCTGTCGCGAGAAGCTGCCCGCCTTCAAGGTGCCTGCCATGCTGCGCTTCGTGGCGGCGCTGGAGCTGACCGCCGGCGGAAAGTTGAGCCGTCATGCGTAATGTGCTGGTCAGTGGCGGTACCCGCGGCGTTGGCCTCGCCATCGCGCGCAAGCTGGCGGAGGGCGGCTACTGCGTCTTCGCGCTGGGCCGCAAGGAAAGCGACGCCCTGGTCGCAGCCACCGCGGAATTTCCAGCGGGCGTGATGAACTTCGTGCCTTTTGACTTGTCCAATATCGACGTCATCCCCGACCTGATCCGCGAGATGAAAGTCGCGCACGGCCCGCTCTATGGCCTGGTCAACAATGCCGCGCTGGGCACCGACGGCCTACTGTCCAACATGCACAATTCCGATATCGAGAAGCTGGTGAAGCTCAATACCGTCTCGCCCATCGTGCTGACAAAATATTGCGTGCGTTCGATGATGACGGCCGGCACCGGCCGCATCGTCAATATCAGTTCCATCATCGGCTTCACCGGTTACAGCGGCCTGTCGGTCTATGGCGCCACCAAGGCCTCGATGCTGGGCTTCACCCGCAGCCTGGCGCGCGAGGTCGGGCGGCTGGGCGTGACGGTCAATGCCGTGGCGCCGGGTTTCATGGATACCGAAATGACCGCCGGCATGGATGACGGCCAGCGCGACAAGATCGCGGCGCGTTCGGCGCTGAAGCGCCTGGTGGATGTGGACGATGTGGCGAACGCGGTTGCGTATCTGATGAGCGACGCCGCCCGCAATATCACGGGCACGACCATGACCATCGACGCCGGTAATACCGCCTAGAGGTTCAGTGCCGCGCGCACGCTGGCGGGCCAATCGGAGATGGTCACGCCATGGGTGACGAACAGTGCCACCGCCAACCGGTCCATGCCGAAGGCGACGCAGCCGGTGTGCAGCACGTCGCCGGCGGCGTTGTGCAGGCCCCAGACTTCGCCGAAATGTTCCTTGTGGTAGTTGAAGCTCATGCAGGCGGTGGGGCTCTCGGCCGAACGCACCGGAACCAGCAGTTCGAATTTCAGCGCATCCTCGCGCTGCTGGTTTGCCATCATGGCGCCGACGCGGCCAAAGAAGGGATCATTGGCGACATCCACCGTGTAAGTCAGGCCGATGACGTCGGCGATGCCCTGCGCCCGCGCGATCCACGGCTCGCGGAAGGCCTGGATCTGCGCCGGCGTGCCGATGCGGACATATTCGCGCATGCGGAAGGTCTGGAAGCGATCGACATGACGCGATGGCTCATGGCGGAAACAGTCGGCGGCGACGTCGAAGATATAGCCCTGGTCCGGCACCACGCCGCGCTCGGCCGCGATAGGATAGATCGGATAGCAGGCGGCCGGCGCCAGCACCAGGTCCGACGGCTTCAGGTCTTCGGTCCAGTCACCACCCGCTTCGTGCTTGGCGGCGGACTTGCTGATTTCGCGGTCGGTGCCCATCAGGGTGGAGACCGCGCCGATCAGGTTGGGAAAGCTCTGCAGATAACCCTGCTTTTCCAGCGAGGCGCGCGGCATCACCGGCGCGAAGCGGAACACTTCCGCGCTTTCGGGGCGATGGCGCGAGATCAGCGCCGCCAGCGCCTCGATCACGCTCTCATAGGCGCCGGTACGGCCGTAAACCCCGTCCACGCCAGAGGGCATGAACAGCTTGGAGACGATGGGATGCAGATGCTCCGGCTCGAACCGGTGATCACAGCAGCCATGTGCAATCGGTGTCGCGATATTCATGGTCTAGTCCCGGATGGAAGAAGGAATTTCGGACAGGATCGTGGAAGCCGTCAGGCTCGACAGGATGCGGTCATTGTTGATCATGATGGGCGAGGACAGCACGTCGCGCAGCGCCCGGCCCACCGAGACATCGGTATCGTTGCGATAGCCGGACAATCCCGTGGCGCGCATGGCGTTCATCACCGTCTGCACCGCCAGTTCCGACGCATCCACCTTCAGCAGGCTGATGGCGGTCTGGAAATCGATGGAGGTCAGCGCCTTGGGATCGTGCGCAATGGCTTCATAGCGTGACAGCATGGCGGCGATCAGCGCCCGCAGCTGGCGCAGATTGGCCAGCGCCTGGGTGAAATGCGGCACGCCCGGCGGCAACCCACCAGCGCGCTGCGCCTTGCGCATGAATTTCCTGGCCCGGTCCACCGCACCCGCGGCGATGCCGGCCCAGTTTCCCGACCACATCAGGTGGGCGCTGGGCACCATGGTCTGGCTGTGAATGACGCCATAGGGACCCGGCATGATCTGGCTGGGATTGCCCACCGCCTTCAGCGCGAAGCCGGCCGAGCAGGTGCCGCGCATGCCCAGCGTGTCCCAGCCCATGGTTTTTTCCAGCACATAATTCTTCTTCTCGAACACCACCAGTACCTGGTCCGATGCGTCGGCGTCGGCGGCGCGGCGCGCCGTCGTCACCAGCGCGTCGGCCTCCAAGCCATAGCTGATCACGCTGGCGTCGCGCACCAGCACGATGCGGCCATCGGCATGTTCGACCGGGGCTTCGCTGGCGCGCACATTGCCGCCGCCCTTGCCTTCGGTGGTGGAGGAGGCGAGCAGAAGCTGGCTTTCCACCATCCGCGCCATGAAGGCGCGGTGCCAGGTGGAGTCCATGCCGTGATTGACGATGCAGGCGGCCTTCACCTGGTGCATCGCATAGATCATGCCGGTGGAGGAACAGGCGCGACCCAGCGCGTAACAGATATCCACCACGTCGGCGACGGATGCGCCTTCGCCGCCCAGTTCGGTCGGCACCAGAATGCCCAGCAGGTTCTCGGCCTTCAGGGCGTCCATGGCTTCCTGCGGGAAGCGGCCCTCCGCATCCACGGCGCCGGCATGGGAGGCAGCGATTTGTGCGGCGCGCGCGGCGCGTGCGGAAACGGGCTCTGTTGCGGGGGAGGGAACAGCCTGGACGGATTGCAGCATCGTGGATCTCGGGCAAATGGATCGGACGCGAAAGATAGGCCTCAAATCTGAAACAAGGGTGAACTTGGGGCTCATGGTAAGCGAAGTCTTAACGCGGCCGGTGCGCAACCAATGCTTTACGCATGGCGCGTAAATTGGGCGTTCTCAGGAGCCCGCCATGTCACCCCGTGATCGTATCATTGCCATTGCCGTCAGAATGCTGGTCAAGCGCGGCGTCAACACCGTGCCGGCTTCGACCGACAATCTGCGCGAGGCGGGGCTGACCTCGCTCGACATGGTCAACCTGATGCTGGCGATCGAGGCGGAATTCGACATCGAGATCCCGCAAAGCGCCATGACCCCCGACAATTTCGACACCGTCACGGCCATCGAGAATCTGGTTTCGGCGACTGCGAAAGCGGCCTGATGCCTCTGGACCGGCACGCCCGCCGCTTCCTGGAAATGCTCGCCGCCGCCGGGCAGGCCAAGGGCCGCTATGACGATGTCCAGGAGCGCCGCGCCGCGCTGACCAACCTGGCCGACATGGTCGATCCCCCCGGCACAGTTGAGGTCGGCGGTGTGCGCGATCACCTGATGCCGGTCACCGGAAAGGATGGGCAGGGCGGCCATGTCACCCTGCGCACCTATTCCCCGCTGGGTCAGCCCGAGCGCGTGCTGCCGGGATTCCTGTTCTTCCATGGCGGCGGCTGGGTGGCCGGCAGCCTCGACACCCATGATGGCCTGTGCCGCCGCCTTGCCAATGAAACCGGCTGCCGCGTCATCGCGGTGGACTACCGGCTGGCGCCCGATCATCCCTTTCCCTTTGGCATCGCCGATGCGGTGGCGGCGCTGGACCATGTCACGCGCAACGCCAGGACCTTCGGCATCGATCCGACGCGGCTGGGCGTGGCCGGAGATTCAGCGGGCGGTACCATCGCCGCCCTGTTGTGCCGCATCGCGCGCGACGCCGCCAAAGACAATGAAGATGCGCCCGCCATCGCGTTCCAGTTGCTGCTGTGCCCGATCCTGGACATCCACAGCGAATCGTCAGCGCGCCAGGAACTGGCGGACGGCTATTTCCTGGACAGCGAGACTCTCAAGCGCGACCTGGAACTGTATGTGCCCGAGGGGCTGGACCTGTCCGATGTCCGCCTGTCGCCGCTGCGGGCTGAGGAATTTTCGAACCTGCCGCCGGCGCATATTCACACCGCCCAGTTCGATCCCTTCAGCGACGAAGGCGAGGCCTATGCCCAGCGGCTGGGCGGCTTCGGCGTGCCGGTCCATGGCCGCGCCCATCCCGGCATGATCCATTATTTCTACTGCATGCCGC
>JAQGLO010000078.1 GCA_028292825.1 Alphaproteobacteria bacterium
TGCTGGCGCGGATGGACATCGTCTCGGTCAACTGCCCGCACACCCCCGCCACCTATCACCTGTTGTCGGCGCGGCGGCTGAAGCTGATGAAGCCGACCGCCTATATCGTCAACACCGCGCGCGGCGAAGTGATCGACGAGAACTGCATGGCGCTGATGCTGGAAAAGGGACAATTGTCAGGCGCCGGCCTGGACGTGTTCGAGCATGAACCGGCAGTCAATCCCAAGCTGTTGAAAGCCAGAAATGTGGTGCTGCTGCCCCACATGGGATCGGCCACCATCGAAGGCCGCATCGACATGGGCGAAAAGGTGATCGTCAACATCCGCAGCTTCGTGGATGGCCACCAGCCGCCGGACCGCGTTATCCCGGCGATGCTCTGAGGCATGACCGGCATCATTCCGGTTTCCTTCGCGCTGTATGACGGCGACTTCGAACGCTTCGCGCGTGAACTGGGGGCCTCGTTCGAGCGCTATGGCTTTGCCGTCGTCACCGATACGCAGCTGGACCAGGGCGGCATCGATGCGGCGCTGGCCGACGCCAAGGCGTTCTTTGCGCTACCGGACGACGCCAAGGCCGCCTGTGTCAGCGGCAAGGGCGGACAGCGCGGCTATATGCCGTTCGGCCGGGAAACCGCCAAGGGCGCGGCACTGCACGACCTGAAGGAATTCTGGCATGTGGGCCGCGAGCTGGCGCCGGGGCACCGCTTCGGGGCCAGCATGCCGCCCAATGTCTGGCCGCAGGACGTGCCGGGGTTTCGTACCCACCAGACCTGGCTTTTCAACAGCCTCGACGCGCTGGGCGAAAAGCTGCTGCAGGCCATCGCGCATTACCTGGGGCTGCCGCGCACCCAGTTCGCCGCGGCGGTGAAAGAAGGCAATTCCATCCTGCGGCTGCTGCATTATCCGCCGCTTGGCGCGGACAGCCCGCATGTGCGCGCCGGCGCGCATGAGGACATCAACGCCATCACCCTGCTGCTGGGCGCAGAGGAAGCGGGGCTGGAAGTGCTGGACCGTGATGGCAGCTGGCTGGCGATCAACGCCCCGTCCGGCGCGGTGGTGTGCAATATCGGCGACATGCTGTCGCGCAATGTCTGCGGGCGATTGCCCTCCACCTCGCACCGGGTGGCCAATCCGGCGCCCGAACGGCGCGGCGTGGCGCGCTACTCGACGCCCTTCTTCCTGCACTATGCGCCGGACTATGTGATCGCGCCGCTGGATGTCGGCGGGCCGGATACACCGCTGCCGGCGATCACCGCCGACGACTTCCTGAAGGAACGGCTGCGCGAGATCAGACTTCTCTAGTCTTTCAGCGTCGCGTCGAAAAGTTCGACTGACTTTTCGAAGGCACGTTCGGCTTGCAGCTCGTTGTAGACATCGCGGCCCGGCACGGTCCAGCCATGCAGGGCGCCGGCATAGGTCTCGCTCTGGAAAGCGCCGTGCCAGTGGCGCAGCGCCGCTTCCAGGGTTTCGATCTGGTCGGCGGTCATGGAGCCGTCTTCCACCGCATGGCCAAAGTAGAGACGGGCGCTGATACGCGGCAGGATCTTGTGGACGCTGTCCGGCGTCTCCTTCACCAGGAAGCCGCCATGGAAGGAGGCGGCCGCCGCGACCCTGTCCGGCGCGGCGGCGGCGATGTGCACCGCCATCTGGCCGGTGAAGCAATAACCGACCACGCCGACCTTGCCCGGCTTCACATTCTTTTGTGCCAGCAGGAAATCGACATAGGCCGCGCCGTCGCTTTCCATCTGGTCCGGGGTCAGGGCCTGGAACAGCTCACCCAGCTTCTTGTGGCGTTCCGCGGCGTCGCCATGTTCGAAGCCGTCCGGCGTGACGCGCGACCAGCGGTGAAAGACATTCGGCATCAGCACGGCGAAGCCTTTCTCGGCCAACCGCCGCGCCATGGCGATATTGGCGGGACGAATCCCCCAGATATCGGTGAGGAAGACGATGCCGGGAACCTCGCCCTCGGGCTGGATCAGAAGGACTTCGGTGTTGATGGTGGGAATTTCGAATGTCTGTTCAATCATGGCGTTTCTCATAGATGACGGTGTTCCAGTAACGCGCCTGGTGGGTGCCGGTGCGGATGAAACCGCGCTTTTTCAGCCGGCGGCCGATCATCCAGTTGAAATAGCCGTGCGCCACCAGCGCCGCGCTGCCGGTTTCGCGCGCCCGGGCCGTCAGGACATCCGCGGCCTGGTCGGCACGGCGCCGGGCCTTGCGGTAATTCTCGATCCCCGGCGTGAAACCCATGTGCCAGAGGATGCGCGACACCACCGCCCAGCCTGCCACCCGCATGTTCAGCAGCGGAATGGGCGGCGAGGCCAGCGGCGCTTCGACGAACAGCGGGTCGGCGATCAGCCGGGCGTGCGGGGCGAGCGCCGCGGCGCTCTGCTGGCTGCGCGGGCGGCCCGAGGTGAAGACGCTGTCCAGTTCCCGCACCAGGTCCTGCAGCTCGGCCGGCGGCAGGCTGACGGGATCCAGTCCCGCGGCTTCGTAATCGTCGATATAGCCGGCGAAGCCGCCATGCCCGGTCTTTGGACGCAGGGCGATATGGGGCTGGCCATGGCGGATCAGGATGATGCGCGTCACGGATGCAGGGGAGACGTCTGGGGGCGCGCTTTCAGGCAAACTGAGTCTTTCGGTCTTTCCGGGACAGGTTTAGCGGGGCTTTGTGTCGATCAGAAACGCTTAACTTTCAGATAGTTGCACAATATCCGCCCGGCCCGCCCATTAAGTGGGCATTCGAATGTTGCATCGCAACAACTACCGGAAAAATCAGGCATTTTGGCGGGAAAAACGGCCCAAAAAGTCAAAGCGTCATATTGAGATGCCCAGTGTCACACGGAAATGTCACAGCGATCCGGGCTGCCCCCGCGACACAAGCGCCGACCGGCGCTGTCACCGAGAGGACTGTGAAAATGAAAAATCTGACCAACCTGCTTCTGGGCGCTGCGAGCCTGGCCGGCATCTTTGCCGCCGTGCCCGCCTTCGCCGATGACGCGCCCGCCTGGGCGCTGACCGGCTATGTGGATGTCACCAGCGACTACAAGTTTCGCGGCATCAGCCAGAACGACCGCAACCCCTCGCCGCAGGGTTCGCTGAACCTGACCGGCCCGGAAGGCTTCTATATCGGCACCTGGGCCTCGACCGTGGATTTCGATCCGACCGGTTCGACCAACCCCAATGTCGAAGTCGACATCTATGGC
>JAQGLO010000094.1 GCA_028292825.1 Alphaproteobacteria bacterium
TCCTGACGAAATAGTCAGTCTGCCGTCCCGCCAAGCCAGCCCCTGCCGCATGAAGCGGCTCCAGGAAGCCAGCCAGGTCCGATGAAACCAACGCTGAATCTTGAAGGGGTTCTTTTTTCATGTCGCACCGCAAATCCATCGCGCTCTCCGGCGTATCGCTGGCCGCCCTGCTCATCACCATGCCTGCCATGGCGCAACCCGTGCAGCTAGGCCCTGTCACCGTCCAGGACAACAGCGACAAGAACGCGCTGAACCATGCCCTGCCCATCACCACCATGCCGACCACCAGCGTGCAGGATACGCCGCAGTCCATCACCGTCATCACCGGTGAGACAATGAAGCAGCAGGCCGTCACCACCCTGGGCGACGCCCTGAAGAATGTGCCGGGCATCACCATCGCCATCGGCGAAGGCGGCACCCTGGCCGGCGACCAGTTCAAGATCAACGGCTTCGACGCCAAGGACGATGTCTATCTCGACGGCCTGCGCGATTTCGGCGCCTATACCCGCGACAGCTTCAATTTCGGCGAAGTGCAGGTGCTGAAAGGCCCGTCCGGCCTGATGTTCGGCCGTGGCACCGGCGGCGGTGCCATCAACACCGTTTCCAAGACGCCGTTCCTGGACGACAAGTATGTCGGCCATGTTGAAGGCGGCAATGGCGGCCATTTCCGCACCACCGCGGACCTGAACTATCAGCTTTCCGATACCGCCGCAGTGCGCGTGAACCTGATGTACACCGACACCGGCGTGGTGGACCGCGATCTCGTCCATTCCACCCGCTGGGGCATCGCGCCGTCCATCGCGCTGGGACTTGGCACCGATACCAATTTCTCGCTCAGCTGGCTGCACCAGCAGAATGCCGACCGCCCCGATTACGGCCTGGTGGCCGCCTCGCCACCCAGCAGCATCTATGCCGCGCCGGTCAGCGAGTTCGGCGTGCCGCGCAGCACCTATACGGGTTTTTACGAGGACCATGACAAGAACACGGTCGATCTGGTCACCGCCAAGATCAGCCATGTCGTGACCCCCTGGCTGACGATCGAGAATGATACGCGGCTGGCGACCTATGCGCGCGATTTCCGCTATACCTCCAGCGATGCTTGCGACAACACCGCGGCCAGTGTCAGCGGTGCGGGCGTCCTGACTACAGGGACCAATTTCTGCAACCTGCGCCTGTTCGGCATCGCCAGCCCGGGCGCCGCGGCCGGCAGCTTCGATCCCGCCGGCACACTGGTACGCACCGGCGGCAGCGGCCCCTATCACCAGAACAGCTGGGGGGTGCAGAACACCGTGAGCGCCAATGCCGACTTCCATGTCGGCGGCTTCCACAACATCGCCATTGTGGGCATCGATGCCGGCTATCAGCGCGCCGATCGCACCGTTTATGCCTATTCGTTGCCCAATCCGGCGACCTACACCTTTGCGCTGAGCCCCGCCGGCACGAACATCGCCTCGCGTTCGACCATCGGCATCTCGCTGTTCAACAACACGCATGTCTCGCCACCTGGCTATGCAGCGATTTATCCCACGCCCACCAATCTGGGCAGCGACACGGCGACCAGCGTGGTTCAGTCCACCGCCGACTCCACCGATCCGGGGCTGTTCCTCACCGACCGTTTCTGGTTCACCGATGAGCTGTCGGTGATCGGCGGTCTGCGCATCGACCAGTTCCGCGCCAATTTCAGCAGCACCACTGTGGGCACCGCAGCCGCGCCCTATCCGGTCACCACCTTCAAGGCGCCGTCCTTCCTGTTCGATCCGCGCGTCAGCCTGGTTTACGAGCCCGACAAGACCCAGACTTATTACTTCTCCTGGTCCAAGGCCGCGACCCCGATCGGTACCTCGGTGGCGGGCACGCCGACTCCGATCTCCTCGGCCGCCCAATCGGCGCTGCGTCCCGACAAAAGCGAAATTATCGAAGCCGGCGCCAAGTTCGCTTTGTTCGACGACCAGCTGGGCGTTTCGGCTGCCGTGTTCAACGAGACCAAATCCAATGCGCTGCAAACCGATCCCGCCACCGGTACCATCCTGCTGCAGTCCAGCCAGAAGCAGCGGGTGCAGGGCTTCGAAGCTTCCGTCACCGGCGAAGTGCTGCCGCGCCTCAACCTGACGGCCTCCTATACCTATCTCAGCCCCAAGATTACCCAGGACCTGACCACGCCCTACAACCAGGGCAAGCAGATCACCTTCGTGCCGAAGAATGCGGTATCGATCTGGGGTGATTACAACGCCCGCGACTTCGTGAAGGGTCTCTCCTTCGGCGGCGGCATGGTCTATCAGAGCCACCTGTTCAACGCCTATACCGCGCCGACCGTGCAGCCGGCCGGTACCCTGGTTCCGGTGGGCTATCCGCTGGGCCGTATCGTCAAGATACCGGAGACAATCGAGTTCGACGCCGTCGCGGCCTACGAGATCGACAAGATCTGGCGCGTGCAGGCCAACCTGCTGAACGTGGCGGACCGGCTCAATTACAGCCAGTCCTTCGGCAATCGCGGCACTCCGGCGCCGGGCCGCACCGTGATCGTTTCGGTGGAGGCCGCGCTGTAATGATGATCCGGATCCCCAATCTGTTGTCGCCGGAGCAGGTTGCGCATGTGCGCGGCGTGCTGGCGGGAACGGATTGGGTGGACGGCAAGGTCACGGCCGGCGCGCAATCGGCCCAAGCCAAGCACAATCTGCAAGTGCCCGAAAGTGTGCCCGCCGCCCGCGCCCTGGGCGAGATCATCCTGACCGCGCTCGGCCAGAATGAGCGTTTCACGTCCGCTGCGCTGGCCAAGCGGGTTTTTCCGCCCCTGTTCAACCGCTATGACGCGGGCATGAGCTTCGATACCCATATCGACAATTCCATTCGCTTCGTGAAGGGCACCAATATAAGGGTGCGCACCGACATCTCGGCAACATTGTTCCTTACCGATCCGGAGGAATATGATGGCGGTGAACTGGTGGTCGAGGACACCTTCGGTACTCATGAGGTGAAGCTGCCGGCCGGCGATCTCGTAATCTATTCCGCCACCAGCCGCCATAACGTCACGCCGGTCACGCGCGGCAGCCGCTGGGCGTCGTTTTTCTGGATCCAGAGCATGATCCGCGACGAGGCCGCGCGCGCCATGCTGTTCGATCTGGACGAGGCCATCCAGTCGCTGCGGGGCAAACTCGGCGACAGCGATGAGCTGGTGACCCTGACCGGCCTCTATCACAACCTTGTCCGCCGCTGGGCGGAAGCATGAGGATGCCATGACCTTTCACACTGTTCGCCGCACGCTGTTCACGGTTCACATGTGGGTCGGGTTGATCCTGGGCATTCTCCTCGCCGCCCTTGGGCTGTCGGGCAGCCTCCTGGTCTATGACGACAAGGTCGCCGCCCTGCTGTCGCCGGCGCCGCACGCCACCACGGCCGGCGAGCCTTTGCCGCTGACCATGATCGCGGACATCGCGCGCCGCGCCGCGGGCGAAAAGGGTATCGAAGGCGGCCAGATACAGCTTATCCTGCCGGAAGCGGACGGCGACGCCCTGATCGCGCGTATCGGCCAGATCGGGCCGATGGGAAATGGCCCCGCTTCGGGGCGCGATGGCGCTTCGCGTCCGGAAGGCCAGCGCGGTGAACACCGCCGTCACCGCGACGGCGAGGGCCGCCACCGCGACGGCGCCGGTACTGGCCAAGGCGGCGGTGGCCTGCAGGTCTTCATCGATCCGGTCTCCGGCGCCGTACTCGGCACCCGCAAATCGGCGCTGCCGCCGATCCTGACCTTTGCGCACCAGCTGCACGGCAATTTCCTGATGGGCCGCGACGGCCGCAGCTGGGCGGTGGGCCCGCTGGGCGTCGCCATGCTGATCCTGGGGCTTAGCGGAATCGTGTTGTGGTGGCCCAGGCGCGGCCAGTGGAAATACGCTTTCATGGTGCGCCGCACCGCCAAGGGCCTGCGCTTCCACCGCGAACTGCACGCCGCGGTCGGCGTCTGGATCTTCGTGATCTTCATGGTGGTCAGCTTCTCGGGCGTGGTGATCGTGTGGCCGCAGACCTTCGGCATGCCGCAGTTCAGCCGCGCCCCCGTGACGGTGGAAGACACCGGCGGATCGGTAATCGGCGCGCAGGAAGCGGTGATCGCCGCCAGGGCCGCACTGCCCAATGCCGTGTTGCGCAGCGTCACCCTGCCGGCGCGTCCGGACCAGGCGATCAGCGTGAGCTTCCTCAGCAATGGTGCGATCAACGCCAGTGTGCTGGTCGATCCTTACACTGCCAAGGTGCTGCAGGTGCGCGATCCCTCGCAAAGCTTCATGGCGTGGCAGCGGCCTCTGCACCAGGGCAGCGTCGGCCCGGTGTGGAAATTCCTGGTCTTCCTGTCGGGCCTGGTGCCGACCCTGTTCGTGGTCACCGGCATGATCATGTGGGCCAAAAAGCGCAAGCGCCGCGTGCCCATGACCATGTTGACCGACGATGTGACGGCAGGAGAAGCGGCATGACCGTACCCTTTCCGCTCAATGCCTTCGATGGGGGCTTGCCGGTGTCACGCCTGCGGCCCCGCCCGTCGTTCGACCGCGGCAAGCTGGTCAGTATCGGGCTGACCATTGCTTTCCATGCCGTGATCCTGGGCGCGGCGCTGACGGCGGTCGAGGTGGCGCGCCCACATGCCATGCGCGAGCTCAGTGTCTCCATCAGTCCCGACCACAAGCCGTTGCCCAAGGAAGACCTGGCGCCGCCGCCCAAGCTGGCGCAGCCGCCCAGCGTCATCACCATGGCGCCGCCCGACGTGGCCTTCCAGACGGCCAGCCCCATCGCGGCGGCGCCGGCTGCGCCCAAGCCTGTTGCTGCGGCTCCGATCTCCCAGCCCAGTCCCGTCGCGGGCGAGGGCAAGGACGCTTTCCTGGGCCGGTTGCTGGGCCAGCTCAACCGCTTCAAGCAATATCCCCGCGCCGCCCGCCAGGCCCATATCGAGGGCGTGGTGATGCTGCATTTCATCATGGACGCCGACGGCAAGGTGACTTCTTTCGAGATCGCCAAGAGCAGCGGCCGCCCGATCCTGGATGCCGAGGCCCTGGCCCTGATCCAGCGCGCCCAGCCCTTGCCCGCGATTCCGGCCAGCTATCCCAGCCGCACCCTGGACGCGATTGTGCCAATCGAGTTTTATCTCGACCGCTAGCCCTGACGGGTTTTGCGCGGCATACTCCCCCAAAATAACACGATGGGGCGGCGCTGAGCATCCAGAAGAGCAAGTTCGGCTTTACCGACAGGGTCAACACCAAGGTCAGCGGCACCCGCAAGCTGGTGGCGGAGCTGACTTTGAGGGATGGCCGGATCGGCTATGACCTGAACGGGTTGAGTGCAGAGCCCTGGACCGCATGGGCGCAAAACCATCCCGGCGATGGCGTCACCCTGCACTAGGAGTCCGCATGCTTTCCAAACGCGACCTGCTCAAGGCCACCGCCATGCTGGGGGCCAGCCTGCCCGAAATCGCCCAGGCCCAGTCCTTCACCGATGTCGCACCGGGTCCGTTCAAGCCCGACTGGGAATCGCTGAAGGCGCAGTACCAGGCGCCCGACTGGTTCCGCGACGCCAAGTTTGGCATCTGGGCGCACTGGAGCGCCCAGTGCGTGCCCGAAGCGGGCGACTGGTATGCCCGCCAGATGTATATCCAGGGCCACAAACAATATGACGATCACCTGGCGCGCTTCGGCCATCCCGCCGACAACGGCTTCATGGAGATGGACAATCGCTGGAAGGCCGAGAACTGGAATCCGGAGGCGCTGCTCGATCTCTATGTGAAGGCGGGCGCCAAATATTTCGTATCGCTCGCCAACCACCACGACAATTTCGACAACTACAATTCGCGCTTCCACGACTGGAACAGCACCCGCGTAGGACCGAAGCGCGATATCGTCGGCACCTGGGCGAAAGCCGCGCGGGCGCGAGGCCTGAAGTTCGGCGTGTCCAATCATTCGGCGCATAGCTGGCACTGGTTCCAGGTGGCTTACGGCTATGACCCGGAAGGCGCGCGCGCCGGCCAGCGCTATGACGCCTGGAAGCTCACCAAATATGACGGCAAGGGCAAATGGTGGGAGGGGCTGGATCCGCAGGAGCTCTATGCCGGCGCGGTGATGCCGATGCCCGATGGGCTGGCCAGCATCAAGGACGCCAATGCCTTTCACGAAAGCCATGACCGGGTGTGGAACGAGACCCCACCTTTGGCCAATCCCGCCTTCATTCGCCAATGGTACCTGCGCTGCAAGGACCTGATCGACAGCTACAGGCCCGATCTCATCTATTTCGACAATTTCGACTTGCCGCTGGGGCAGGCGGGGCTGGATGTCACCGCCCACTATTACAACAGCTCGATCCAGTGGCATGGCAGCCTGCAGGCGGTGGTCAACTGCAAGGCCCTGCCGGAGAACCGCCGCGCCGCGGTGGTGGAGGATGTCGAGCGCGGTTTCCGGGCCGATATCGTGCCCCATCCCTGGCAGACCGACACCTGTATCGGTGACTGGCACTACAATCGCGCCCGTTACAACGACAAATCCTATATGGGCGCCGCCGCCGTCATTCACCGGCTGTGCGATGTCGTCGCCAAGAATGGTTGCCTGTTGCTGTCCGTGCCGGTGCGGGGCGACGGCACCATCGACAGCGAGGAGCGCGCCATCGTCGAGCAGATCGGCAGCTGGACGCAAAGGTTCGGCGAGGCGATCTATGGCTCGCGGCCGTGGAAGATATCCGGCGAAGGGCCTACCCAGATCGCATCAGGCCAATTCGGCGAAGGCAAGATGAAACCGTTCGAGGCGGCTGATATCCGCTTCACCACCAAGGGGGCGGTGCTTTATGTCATCACCCTGGGCCGGCCCAACGGCATGGTGAACATCGCGTCGCTGGCGAAAGCAGGCGTGGTGAAGCGGGTTGAAGTTGTCGGCAGCACTGCCCCGCTGTCTTTCACCCAGGATGGCACGGGCCTGCATGTCAGTGTGCCGTCCGCCGCGTCTCATGACTTCGGCGTGGCGCTGAAGATCATGGGCGACGGCCTGGTGTAAGGCTTGCGATCCCTGATTGTCTGCCGCTACTTTGGCGCCCAGAACAAGCAGAACAGGCATTGGGAGCGTTGACGGTGGCATTTCCGAAAATTCGCGCAGTCCGCGCCTTTGTGGTGCGCGGCGGCGGGGCTGATTATCACGACCAGGGCGCCGGTCACTGGATCGACGACCATATCGCCACCCCGATGTCGCGCTATCCCGAATACCGTCAGAGCCGTCAGAGCTTCGGCATCAATGTGCTGGGCACGCTTGTTGTGGAGATCGAAGCCACCGACGGCACCATCGGCTTTGCGGTCACGACTGGCGGCGAACCAGCCTGCTACATCGTGGAAAAGCATCTGGCCCGCTTCCTGGAAGGCCGCGATCCCGCCGAGGCGGAGAAAATCTGGGACCAGATGTATTTCTCCACCCAGTATTACGGCCGCAAGGGCCTGGTCATCAACGCCATCTCGGGCGTTGACCTGGCGCTGTGGGATCTGCTGGGCAAGCTGCGGCAGGAACCGGTGCACCAGCTGCTGGGCGGCGCGGTGCGCGACGAATTGCAGTTCTATGCCACCGGGGCGCGGCCTGACCTGGCCAGGCAGATGGGCTTTATCGGCGGCAAGATGCCGCTCCATCACGGCCCTGCTGAAGGCGAAGAGGGCCTGAAGAAAGCACTGGCCGAAATCGCCGCCATGCGCGAGGCCTGCGGTCCCGATTTCTGGCTGATGCTGGATTGCTGGATGGCGCTGGACCTGAACTATGCCACGCGGCTGGCGAACAAGGCCTGGGAACAATCCGGCCTGAAATGGATCGAGGAGGCGCTGAGTCCCGACGATTACTGGGGCTATCGCGACCTGAAGCGCGCCGTGCCGCCTGGCATGCTGGTCACCACCGGCGAGCATGAAGCCACCCGTTGGGGCTTTCGCATGCTGCTGGAGATGGAGTGCTGCGACATCATCCAGCCCGATGTCGGCTGGTGCGGCGGCGTCACCGAATTGCTGAAGATTTCCAACCTGGCGGATGCGGCGGGCAAGATGATGGTGCCGCATGGCTCGTCGGTCTACAGCTATCACTTCGTCATCACCCGCCACAATTCGCCGTTCGCGGAATTCCTGATGATGGCGCCCAAGGCTGACAAGGTGGTGCCCATGTTCGCGCCGCAACTGCTGGGCGAGCCGGTGCCGGTGAATGGCCGCATCAAGCTGTCGGAACTGGACAAGCCCGGCTTCGGCGTCGAACTGAACCGCGAGGTCAAATTGCATCGTCCGTATCCGCGATGACGCTGGACGGAGAGTATGATTATATCGTGGTGGGCGCAGGCTCGGCGGGCTGCGTGGTGGCCAACCGGCTGTCGGCCGATCCCAGGACGCGCGTACTGCTGCTGGAGGCGGGCGGTCATGACGACTGGATCTGGTTTCACATTCCGGTCGGCTATCTCTATCTGATCGGCAATCCCCGCAGCGACTGGATGTTCGAGACGGTGGCCGAGCGCGGCCTGAACGGCCGCAAGCTCAACTATCCGCGGGGCAAGGCGCTGGGCGGTTCGTCGTCCATTAACGCCATGATCGCCATGCGCGGCCAAGCCGGCGATTACGATCACTGGCGGCAGCTTGGCTTGGCGGGCTGGGGCTGGAATGACGTGCAACCGGTATTCCGCAAGCTGGACCGCAGTTTCCTGGGCGACAGCGAGCATCACCGCAGTGATGGCGAGCTCAGTGTCGAAGCGCCGCGCGTCAGCTGGGAAATCCTGGACGCCGTCGCGGACGCGGCGGAAGAGATCGGCATTCCCAAGACGGCGGACGCCAATACCGGCGACAATAGTGGCAGCTGCTATTTTCACGTCAACCAGAAGCGCGGGCGACGCTGGTCGGCGGCGCGCGGTTTTCTCAAGCCGGCGCTGCACCGGCCCAATCTGCGGCTGGAGACAGATGTCCAGGTTGAGCGCGTGATCCTGGACGGCAAGCGCGCCACCGGCGTGCGCTTCCGGCGCGGCGGCGAGACCGTGGAAGCGAAGGCAAAAAGCGAAGTGATCCTGTGCGCCGGGGCCATCGGATCGGTTCAGATCCTGCAGCGCTCCGGCATTGGTCCCGGAGAGTGGCTGAATGATCTCGGCATTCCCATCACCCATGCGCTGGAAGGCGTGGGCCGCAATTTGCAGGATCACCTGCAGTTGCGCGTCATGTACCGCGTCCAGGACGTGAAGACACTGAACGAAATCTACTACTCCCTGCTGGGCCGGCCGCTAATGGCCCTGCAATACGGGCTGCTGCGACGCGGGCCGATGACCATGGCGGCCTCGCAGCTGGGCATCTTTACCAAGTCCGATCCCCACCAGGACCGCGCCAATGTCCAGTTCCACATCCAGCCCTTGTCGCTGGACCGTTTCGGCACGCCGCTGCACCGTTTCCCCGCCATCACCGTCAGCCCCTGCAACCTGCGCCCCACCTCGCGCGGCACGGTGCGTCTGACATCGGCGGACATTGCGGCCAAGCCGCAGATCGCGCCCAACTATCTCTCCACCGATGAAGACCGCCGCATCGCCGCCGACAGCATCCGCCTGACACGCCGCCTGATGCACCAGCCCGCGCTGGCGCAATATCATCCTGACGAGTTCCGCCCCGGCCCCGCCACGGATGATTCCGATGCGGCGCTGGTCCATGCCGCAGGCGATATCGGCACCACCATTTTCCATCCCGTCGGTACGGCGAAGATGGGACTGGCGAGCGACAATCAGGCGGTCGTGGACGAACGCCTGCGGGTGCATGGATTGCAAGGCCTGCGGGTGATCGATGCCTCGGTGATGCCCACCATCGTCTCGGGCAACACCAATACCCCCACCATCATGATCGCCGACAAGGGCGCGGCGATGGTGTTGGAAGACGCCAGGCTCAGGTAACCGGCGCCGGGTTGAACAGTGTCAGGTCGTTGTGCAGGCCCCACTTGTCGGCCCACACCTGTTTCCTGCCGCTGGCGACATCCAGAATCAGCTGGAACAGTTCCCAACCCACCTGCTCGATGGTTTTCTCGCCGGTGGCGATGGGGCCGGCATCCAGGTCGATGAGGTCGGCCCAGCGCTGCGCCAGTTCGCTGCGCGTGGAAACCTTGATCACCGGCACGGCCGCCAGCCCGTAAGGCGTGCCGCGCCCTGTGGTGAAGACATGCAGGTTCATGCCGCTGGCCAGCTGCAGGGTGCCGCAGACAAAATCGCTGGCCGGGGTGGCGGCGAACACCAGCCCGCGTCCGCGCACTTTTTCGCCCGGCGCCAGCACGGCGCTGATGGCGCTGGTGCCTGACTTGGCGACCGAGCCCAGCGATTTCTCGATGATGTTGGAAAGGCCGCCCTTCTTGTTGCCGGGCGTGGTATTGGCGCCGCGATCGACGCCGCCATTGTCCAGGTAGCTGTCGTACCAGCGCATCTCGCGCACCAGCGCATCGGCGACGTCGCGCGTGGCGGCGCGAGGCGTCAGCAGGTGGATGGCGTCACGCACCTCGGTCACTTCCGAGAACATCACGGTGGCGCCGGCCGCCACCAGCAGGTCGGCACAGAAGCCCAGTGCCGGATTGGCGGTGAGGCCGGAGAAGGCGTCGCTGCCGCCGCACTGCATGCCCACGATCAACTCGGCGGCGGGAACGGTTTCGCGCCGGCGCTGGTCCAGAATCTTCAGCCGTTCCTCAACCCGTTCCAGGATGGCGGCGATATTGGCGCCAAAGCCTTCATGGTCCTGCATCCGCATGGTGCCGGTGTCCTGGCCCTTGGGTAGCAGCCGCTCCGGCACCAGCTTCTCGCAACCCAGCCCGATCACCAGCACTTCGCCACCAAAGTTCGGGTTCTGCGCCAGGTTCTGAAGTGTCCGTATCGGCACCACCGCCTGCGGCGCATTGATTGCTACGCCGCAGCCATAGGCATGGGTCAGCGCCACCACGTCATCGACATTGGGATAGCGCGGCAGCAACTCGGCCTTGATGCGCTTCAGCGCATATTCCATCGTGCCCGCCACGCATTGCACGCTGGTCGAGACCGCAAGGATATTCTTGGTCCCCACCGTGCCGTCGGCGTTGCGATAGCCTTCAAAAGTATAGCCGGTCAGCGGCGCGGGCGGCGGCGGTGGCCGTGTCGCCATGTCCAGCTGGTCCAGCGGCGGGGCAGTGCCCATCACCACATTGTCTTCGTTGATCCAGTCGCCGCGCCGGATGGCGCCCCTGGCGGTGCCGATCACTTCGGCATAGCGCAGGATGTCAGCGCCATCGGCGATATCGGCCAGCGCCACCTTGTGGCCATTGGGCACGAAATGGTTCAGCACCAGGCCGTCGGGAAATTCGGTGCCGGCGGGCAGGCCCAAAGCATTGACGATGATCGCGACATTGTCGCGCGGCGAAACCTGGATGCGGCGCGGGGCTTCGTGGGGCGGCTTGTTCTGGATATTCATCAACGCAACCTTAGCACCGGATCAGCGCACCAGACATGGCCTCTTGGGATCGAATTTCCAGCCCGGGACCAGGAACTGCATCGCCATGGCGTCGTCGCGCCCGCCCAGGTCCAGCGACTTGTAGACATTGTGCGCCTTTTCGACCTCGGCCATGTCGATTTCCACCCCCAGCCCGCCGGTCTTGGGCACCGCCACCAGGCCGCCCTTGATCTGGAACGGCGCCTTGGTCAGGCGCTGGCCGTCCTGCCAGATCCAGTGGGTGTCGATGGCGGTGATGTTGCCGGGCGCCGCGGCGGCGACATGGGTGAACATGGCCAGCGAGATGTCGAAATGGTTGTTGGAATGCGAGCCCCAGCGCAGGCCATGATCGTTGCACATCTGCGCCACCCGCACGCTGCCGCGCATGGTCCAGAAATGCGGATCGGCCAGCGGAATGTCGACCGAGCCCAGCGCCATGGAATGCACCATCTGGCGCCAGTCGGTGGCGACCATGTTGGTGGCGGTGGGCAGGCCGGTGGCGCGGCGGAATTCCGCCATGATCTCGCGTCCCGAATAGCCGTCTTCGGCGCCGCAGGGATCTTCGGCATAGGCCAGGATATCGCCGCGGCCCTTGCACAGGCCGATGGCCTCCTTCAGTGACCAGGCGCCGTTGGGGTCGAGCGTGATGCGGGCCTTGGGGAAGCGCGTTGCCAGCGCCTCGATCGCCTTGATTTCTTCCGCGCCCGCCAGCACGCCGCCCTTCAGCTTGAAGTCGTTGAAGCCGTAGCGTTCATAGGCCGCTTCGGCGGTGCGCACGATGGCCTCGGGCGTCAGGGCTTCCTCGTCGCGCACTTTCGTCCAGGCGTCGCCCGACTGGTTCTTGCGATAGGGCAGCGTCGTCTTGCCGGAGTCGCCGATGTAGAAGAGATAGCCCAGCATCTCCACCTGGTCGCGCTGCTGGCCTTCACCCAGAAGCGCCGCCAACGGCACATCCAGATGCTGGCCCAGAAGATCGAGCAGCGCGCATTCCAGTGCCGTCTGCACATGCACGGTGGTACGCAGGTCAAAGGTCTGCTGGCCCCGTCCGCCCGCGTCACGGTCGGCGAAGCGCTTGCCGACCGTGCTCAGCACATTGTTCCAGGCGCCCAATCCCTGGCCGATCACCGGGTCGCGGGCATCTTCCAGGGTCTGGCGGATTTTCTCGCCGCCCGGCACTTCGCCCACGCCGGTCTTGCCGGCGCTGTCGGTCAGGATCACCAGGTTGCGGGTGAAATAGGGCCCATGTGCGCCCGACAGGTTCAGCAGCATGCTGTCCTGTCCCGCGACCGGAATGACTTTCATGTCCGTGACGCGGGGCGCGCCGGTTGGGATATTGGTCATGGAGGAGCGTCCTTCAGGCTTTCAAAACCACGCGCTTGATCTCGCCGG
>JAQGLO010000141.1 GCA_028292825.1 Alphaproteobacteria bacterium
TGACCTGGCAGGTGGTGTCACCGGCGAAATTCATTTCGTCGATTCCGGCTTCAACGTGATCGGCATGCCGCCGACCGCGGATCTGAACGGATGGACACCACGGGAAAGCCAGGATCCCGATGGTGCGAGTTCATAGTGTGATTTTGGCGGCAGCCCTTGCGGTTGCTGCGACCCCAGCCCTTGCCGGATGGAAGGAACAGGCCGCCCCCGCCGATATCGAGCGGCTGGTGCAGCTTCCCCAGATTCGCGAAGCCGCCATTGCCGACGCCCAGCATGGCGACGGCCGCGGCGACCTCAGCGCCGTGGCGCGGGTGATGAATGCGGAAGGCCGCGGCGTGCCCGCCGGCGCCCTGATGGGCAACTGGCGCTGCCGCCAGATGAAGCTGGGGCGCATGGCGTCCTACATGGTCTATGACGCCTGGTTCAGTTGCAATGTACGGCCCTACAATGGCGGCCTGCTGCTGCAGAAGATGAATGGCAGCCAGCGCTTTGTCGGCTTCCTGTTCCCCGAGAACGGCGCCTGGGTGTATCTGGGCGCCTCCAGCGCCCGCGGCGAGCCCTGGCACAATTACTCCGGCGCTTCGCCTTCGCTGGGCGCGCAGGTGACGCCGGACGACCAGATCGGCCTTCTGACCGGCATCGGCAACAACCATCTGCGGCTGGAAATCCCGGCGGTGCAGGAATCCCTGCTCGACGTGGTGGAGTTCACGCGGTAACGGGCGCGGTCCTTTTGCGTCGTGGGTTCGTCGCGTGCTCACGGGCTTCCAGCCCGCTCCGCGCGACGCTTCTGCCCACGCCACAAAATTCCTCGCGCCTGAGAAATTTTGCCGGTAGCTTTACGTCATGCCGGCTGCATCCGACAAACCCCTGGCGAAGAAAATGCTGGTGAAAGCCGGCGACACCATCGCCACCATCGCCGCACCGAAAAACTATCGTGCCCTGCTGGGACCGCTGCCCGATGGCGCGGAGATCGTGGCGCGCGCGCCCCGCGACGGCGCGTCCCTGGTGCACCTGTTCGTCACCACCATGGCCGAACTTGAAACCCAGCTTCCCCGCGCCCAGCAGGCCATGGCAAAGAATGGCGGCATCTGGGTCAGCTGGCAGAAAAAGACCGCAGGCAAGAAATCCGATGTCAGCCGCGACACCATCCGCATCTTCGCGGAAGAAAACGGGCTGACCACTGTGCGTGCCGTCGCCATCGACGACGCGTGGTCAGCCCTGAAGCTGATTACGGCGCCTTGACCGTGATCGTTCCCACCATCCTGGGATGGATGGAGCAGAGATAGCGGAAGGTCCCCGCCTGGCTGAAGGCATGGGTGAAATGGTCATTCTCGTCCAGCGCCTGGGAGCGGAAGGTGCCGTCCAGGCTGACCACGGTGTGCGGCTCGCCATCGTCATTGACCCAGGTCACGGTATCGCCAGGCGCGATGGTCAGCGCCATGGGCATGAACATGAAATCCTTGATCGTCAGCTTGTGCTCTTCGGCGCGGGCCCCGCCGGCCAGCAAAAGCAGCGCGGCGACGGCAAATTCAACAGTGCGAATGATCTTCATGGCGTGATCCTCAAACAAGCGTGGTGTCGGCAAGCGACAGATGATGCCGCTTCAGGGTGATGCTGGTCATGCCCAGCATGCCGGGCAGTTCGGACGGCGCGACCTTCAGCGGGCCGGGCCCCGTGCCCACACCCGGCGCCGGCTGCGGATAGGCGGTGGAGCGGGCGGTGTGGAAGGTGATGTTGCCTTCCACCTTCTGCACGATCTGGTGAATATGGCCGTTGAGGATGGTCACCGAACCAAAGCGGCGCAGATAACCCAGCGCCACTTCGGCATCGGCAGTGCCCCAGCCCCAGCTTTCCTGGATGGTCCACATCGGCATATGGGCGAACACCACGACGGGCGTGGACGACGTCCGCGCTGCCAGGTCATCCTTCAGCCAGGCCAGCTGATCTTCACCGAAGGCGCCAAGGCCGCCGGCCTGGAAATGCATCACATTGACCAGCGCCACGAAATGCACGCCCTGGTGGTCGAAGCTGTAATAGCCGCGACCCGCCGATGCCTTGCCGAAGCGGGCGAAATATTCGCTGCCGGTACCGTCGGTGACGTCATGCTCGCCGGGGGTGGTGTGCAGTTCGCCCGCCTTCAGCCCGCCCATCAGCTGCATCGCCGTGTCGAATTCCGCCGCGCGCGACAGATGCGTGATGTCGCCGGTGTGGAGCGTCAAGGCGGGGGCCACCGGCATGGCGTTCACCAGCGCGATGGTCTGGTTCAGCGTGCCCGCGACATCGGGATTGGCCTCCTTGTTGAAGCCGATATGGGTGTCGCTGATCTGCAGGAACAGCGGCGTGCCGGTGGCGGCATAGGGCGCCCCCAAAGCCACCGGCGTGACAATGCCGCCGGACAAGGTGAACAAAGTGCCCGCCCCGCCAAAGGCAAGGCAGTGCAGGGCGGTGCGGCGGTTGAAAGCGTCTGACATGGGGACCTCGATGTTGTTTCGAGGACCAGTACCGGCCCGGGTCGCGATTTATTCCCGGCCGTTCGCTTTTTTCACCAGCGCCGCGAAATCGTGCAGTTCGCCCGGCGCGGTGTCGGACACCGCGGCATAGTCCAGGTCGGCCTGTTTCCAGAACAAGGTGTGATAACCCCGGCGGGTGGTATCGGACGGCAGCATGCGGCCCGTATCGGCCCAACTGAACAGCGCCACCACATGCAGGCCGTGGCGATAAATCACCACCGCCGCGCGCTGGCCCGCGATACGGTCGGCGCGTCCGCCCACCAGCTTGAATCCTTCGCGCGCAAAATCCGTCACCGGCGGCGAGACATCGGCATGGCCGGCGAACCAGGGCTTGACGGTGTGATGGTCGGACGAGGCGACCGCGAACACATGCCCGCTGTCGATCGCACCCAGATGCGCCGCCACCAGATCGTCCGCCAGCCCCACCGGCGCGTGCACCAGGAAGAACAGCGCCAAACCGGCCGCAATCGCCATGCCGCCGGCGCCGCCAGTGATGCCAGTCCAGAAGCCGGGGCGCGCTTTCTTTTCGCCATCCAGCGCGCGCGCAATGCGCGCCCGCACCAGCGGCGGGGTGCGGTGATACTGCGCGCCCGCCAGTACGGATTTGAGGTCGCCCTGCGCCTCGCACTGGGCCTGGCAATCGGCGCAGCCTTCCAGGTGCGCTTCCACCGCGGCCGCTTCCAGCGCATCCAGTTCGCCGTCGAGATAGGCCTGAGTCTTCAGGGCCTGGTCGCAGTTCATTGTGGCTCTCCCGCCAGTTCCACCCGCAGCAAAGCGCGGCCCCGCGCCAGCCGCGACATCACCGTGCCGATGGGTGCGCCGGTGACATCGGCAATCTCACGATAGGACATGTCTTCAAGCTCCCGCAGAATCACCACTTCGCGGAATTCCTCCGGCAGCGCCGCCAGCGCCGCGTTCAACCGGCGGCCATCGCCCGAGGTGATTGCTGCGCCTTCCGGTGTGGGCGCGTCAGCAGCGATCTCGTCCTTTTCCGGCAATGGCTGGGCGGCATGCCGCTTCTTCTGTTCCAGCATGCTGCGATGGCAGTTGCGCACGATGGCCAGCAGCCAGGGCTTGGCGGCATCGCCGCGAAAGCCGTCAAAGGCACGAAAGGCGCGCAGCATCGCATCCTGCACGATGTCGTCAGCCTCCGCCGAATTGCGGGTGAGCCAGCGCGCAAGATTATAGGCCGCATCCAGGTGCGGCATGGCCAGCGCCTCAAAACGCAGGCGCTTGTCGTTCACGATGGCAACCGTTTGGAAATCCTCTGGGCGGCGTCAGAGGTCAATACCGGGAGCAGGGTCATTTTATTCCCGGCTCCGCAAAATATTTTACGCCCGCTTCTTGGCGGCTTCCGCAAACCGTTCGAACAGGTAGTGGCTGTCCATCGGGCCGGGCGAGGCTTCGGGGTGGTACTGCACGCCGAAGACATCCTTGCCGTCCACCGCAATGCCGCAATTGGTGTCATCGAACAGCGAGACATGGGTCTCGGTGACGCCGGCGGGCAGAGTCTCGCGGTCCACGGTGAAGCCGTGATTCATCGAGACGATCTCGACCTTGCCGGTGGTGAGGTCCTTCACCGGATGATTGGCGCCGTGATGGCCCTGGCGCATCTTGCGGGTCTTGGCGCCCAAGGCCAGACCCAGCATCTGGTGGCCCAGGCAGATGCCGAATACCGGCACGCCGGTATCGATCACGCCCCTGATGGTGGGGATGGCGTATGCACCGGTTGCCGCCGGATCGCCGGGGCCATTGGACAGCAGCACCCCATGCGGCGCATTGCGCATCACTTCTTCGGTGGTGGCGCTGGCCGGTACCACGGTGATGTCGGCGCCCGTCCCGGCCAGCAGCCGCAGGATGTTGCGCTTCACGCCATAGTCGATGACCGTGACGCGGAAGGACGGCTTGTCTTCACGCGCATAACCCTTGCCCCAGGCCCAGGGCATCTCGTCCCACTTGTAGGTCTGGGCGGACGTCACGTCCTTGGCGAGGTCCAGGCCCTCAAGTCCGGCGAACGACCTGGCCTGCGCGACCAGCGCGTCGCGATCACATTCGCCAGACGGGCCGCAATTGACCACCACGCCATGCGGCATGCCCTTTTCGCGGATCATGCTGGTCAGCGCGCGGGTATCAATGCCCGCCACCGCCGGGATGTTGTGCGTCTTCAGCCAGGCGTCCAGCGCCAGCAGGTTGCGGTAGTTGGACGGATGCTCGGCATCGGCGCGCACGATCAGGCCGCGCACGGCGGGATTGATGGTCTCGATATCCTCGTCATTGGTGCCGACAATGCCGATATGGGGGAAGGTGAAGGCGACGATCTGGCCCGCGTAACTGGGATCGCTGAGGATCTCCTGATACCCGGTCATGGCGGTGTTGAAGCAGACCTCGCCGATGGCCGACGTCACTGCGCCGAAGCCGGTGCCTTCGAAGAAGGTGCCGTCCGCCAGCATCAACCCGCCGCGCGAAAACGGGCTCGCCGCGGGGGCGGCGTTGGCTTTCGGTGCGTCGGTCATGGGAGGTCCTCGGATTTGCGCGAAAATAGGGACGGCAGGCTTTGCCGTCAACCAGAATTAATCGTGCGATTTCAATGGGTTGGAATTATCCACCGATTCCCGCTAGGTTCCGCGCCGTTCAACCAGAGAGATTCCCATGTCCCTGCGCGCCCAGCTCACCGACGCCATGAAAGAGGCCATGAAGTCCAAGGATGCCAAGCGCCTGGCCACCGTGCGCCTGGTGCTGGCCGCCCTGAAGGATCGCGACATCGCCGCCCGCACGGAAACCAATAAGGACCTGGTGAGCGATGACGATATCCTCACGCTGCTGGCCAAGATGATCAAGCAGCGCGAGGAATCCGCCACCGCCTTTGACGCCGGCAACCGCCCGGAAATGGCCGCCGGCGAGCGCGAGGAGATCGCCATCATCCGCACCTTCATGCCTGCCCAGATGGACGAGGCGGCGATGAAGGATGCGGTGGCCAAGACCATCGCCGAGGCCGGCGCAACCTCGATCAAGGACATGGGCAAGGTGATGGCGGTGCTGAAGGAGCGCTACGCCGGCCAGATGGACTTCTCCAAGGCCAGCGCCGCGACGAAAGAGGCGCTGTCAGGCAAGTGAACGCGGTCAAACTCGCCACCAGCGACGCCGATATCGCCCGCTGCTTTGACGTGATGCGCCAGTTGCGCCCGCACCTGAAAGACGAAGCGGAATTCACCGCCCGCTGCCGCGTGCAGATGGCGGAAGCGGGCTGGACACTGATCTATGTGGAAGACGGCGATGCGGTGGCCGCCGTCTCCGGCTTTCGCATCCAGCACATGCTGCATTCCGGCAAGACGCTCTATGTCGATGACCTGGTGACCCGCGAGGACCGGCGCTCGAAAGGCTTCGGAGAAACGCTGCTGGCATGGATGGAACAGCACGCCCGCGCGCAGGGCTGCGAAACCTTCAGCCTGGACTCCGGCACCCAGCGCACCGGCGCCCACAAATTCTATTTCCGGATGGGGCTGCCGATCACATCCTTCCATTTCGCCAAAAAGCTCTGAAAAGCCAAAAGGCCTTGAAAAGAGAGGGTTTTGCGGTTCCCGCAGGCCTGATTCACAGGAATCACGGCCTTGCCGCCACCATTTCCCGCCCGTTTGCGCGTATAATGGTGCCATGCGCTATGGCGAAGGATTGCTGGAGGAAATCCGGCAGCGGACCGATCTGGTCGCGCTGGTGGGCCGCCGCGTCAAGCTGGTGCGCAAGGGCCGGGTGATGTGGGGCTGCTGCCCCTTCCATGGCGAAAAATCCCCCAGCTTCAAGGTCGAGAATGAGCGCCGGACCTACAAATGCTTCGGCTGCGGCAAGGGCGGCGACGCCTTTCGCTGGCTGATCGAAGTGGAAGGCCTGAGCTTTCCCGAAAGCGTGCAGAAGTTGGCAAGCGAAGCCGGGGTCGAGCTGCCCAAATGGTCGCCGGAAGACGAGGCGCGCGAGCAGCAGAAGAAGTCGCTCTACGATGTCGTGGAGCTGGCGGCGAAATTCTATGAAGCGCAACTGTTCGAACCGGCGGGACGCGAATCGCGCGACTATCTGAAAGGCCGCGGCCTGGATGGCGCAGCGGCGAAACAGTTTCGCCTCGGCTACGCACCCGGCGGCAATGGCGCGCTGATCAAGCATCTCACCGAACACAATATCACCCAGGACGACATCATCGCGGCGGGATTGGCGAAGCCCGCGGAAGATGGCCGCCCCATGCGAGACTTCTTTTTCAACCGCGTGATGTTTCCCATCGGCGACGGCCGCGGCCGCATCGTGGCGTTTGGCGCGCGCGCCCTGGAAGCCGATGCCAAGCCCAAATACATCAACAGCGGCGAAACCTCGCTGTTTTCCAAGGGTTCGCAGCTTTACAATTTCGCCACCGCGCGGGCCGCCGCCATCAAGGCCGGCACCATCATATTGGCCGAAGGCTATATGGATGTGATCGCACTGGTGCGCGCCGGCTTCGCCCATAGCGTGGCGCCCCTGGGCACCGCCTTCACCGAGGACCAATTGCACCTGATGTGGCGCACCGCGCCCGAGCCCATTCTCGCTTTCGACGGCGACACGGCGGGCATCAAGGCGGCGCACCGCGCGGCGCACATGGCGCTGCCGCATCTGAAAGCCGGTTACTCGCTGCGCTTCGCCTTCCTGCCCAGCGGAGAAGACCCGGACTCGTTCATCGCCCACAATGGCGCGGGCGCGATGACGCTGCTGCTCGACCAGGCACTGCCGCTTTCACAATTGTTGTGGCGCGCCGAAACCGAAGGCAAGGATCTCACCACCCCCGAACGCCGCGCCGGGCTGGAGCACTCCTTGAAGGAAATCACCGACCGCATCACCGACGCCAAGGTGGCCGACTATTACCGCCGCGGCTTCGACCAGCTGGTGTTCGACAGCTTCAAGAAGCGCGCCCCCTCAAAAGGGTCGGCGGCGCCCCGCAGCGACCGTGGCCCGGCGCGCAGCGGCGGCGGCAAATACCGGGGCGACTTCAAGCCCCGCCCGGTGATGGGGTCGGCCGAGTCCGTGTCCCCCGTCCTGCGCGACAACCGGCTGGTGCGGGCGGTGGCGGCGGGGGCGCGGGAGGCCAAGGAACGGGAGATCGGCCGCATGCTGGTGTCCGAACCGGACCTGGCCCTGCGCCATGCCGAGGTGCTGGCGGAACTCGCTTTCCAGGACGCCCAACTTGACTCCCTGCGGCATGAACTTCTACACCTCGCGACCTCCGGCTCCGGGCTTGAAAAAGCCGGGGTTCAAACCCATTTTGCGCGTAAGGGAATGGCCGACCTGCTCGTTCGCTTCGCTCCGAGGGCGCCTCACCCCTACACCGTCTCACAGGCCGCCTCCGCCGATCCGGATGTGGATTTGGATAACGGATTTCTGAATGCCGCCAAAGACTTACGCGAACTGGCTGCTCGACCTTCTGGTCGGGTCGCCTAAG
>JAQGLO010000147.1 GCA_028292825.1 Alphaproteobacteria bacterium
GTCAGCGGCGGCGAATTCAGCCACTGCACCGCGCCCGTCAGCGCGGGCAGGGTGCCTTCCACCGGAAGATCGCTGCCCGCCACCGCCACGGACGTGGTCTTGCGCCCCAGCCCGACCTTTTCCAGCAGCGTGGTTTCCAGCCCGGTGGTGCGGGTCAGCGACAGTTGCGTCAGCAGCCCGGTATCCAGGCCCAGCGCGATGGCAACCACGCCCGCCAGTACCAAACCGCCCAGCACGCGCCGGATCCATTCGCCGGCGCCAAGGCTGCGCTTCATCGCCGCGAACAGGCGTCCGCCGATCAGCAGCGCCGCTGCCAGCGATGTCGCCGCACCCAGCGCATAGGCTAGCAGCAACAGGCTGGTGTTGGCGCTGGCGCCGTTGATCGCCGCGCCCGTCAGGATCAATCCCAGGATCGGCCCCGCGCACGGCGCCCACAACAGTCCCGTCGCCACGCCCAGCAGCAGCGACGCGCCCATGCTGCCGCCGCCTTCATTCGCCGTGTTGGAAAGCCGCGAGCCCAATGCCACCAGCGGGCGCGTCAGCCGGTCCGACAAGGACGGCAGCAGCAGTGTCAGCCCGAACAGCGCCAGCAGCAGCAGCGCCGCCCAGCGCCCCACCTGGTTGGCATGCACCGCCCAGCTGCCGCCCAGGGTGGCGATGCTGGCGATGGCCGCAAAGGTCACCGCCATGCCCACCAGCAGCGGCAGGCCGGAGCGCGCAAAGGGCTGGTCCGAGCGCGCGAACACGAACGGCAGCACCGGCAGGATGCAGGGGCTGAGGATGGTCAGCACGCCGCCCAGATAGGAGAGAAGAAAAAGGATCATGGCCGCACCTGTGGAGCACTTTAACTATCATAGTCGCAACGACTTCGTGCACCGATCGGTCCTGGTTACAGTGGGGCAGGGCTGGAGGATCGGGGTATGCGCGCTTTGTTTGCGGTTGCCGTGTTGGCGGGGCTGGCTTTTCCGGCTGCCGCCGCGCCGCCTGACGACCAGGCGCGCCGGCTGATCGTGGGCGACTGGATCGCCTCGCCCTACAAGTCCGACACGGCCGGGGCGCCGCAGGAGGCGCTGAACCGGGTGCTGGCGCGCTACAATCCCGACGGCACCGGGCACATCCAGGTTTTTTCCGATGCCGCCTGCAGCCGCATCGCCTTCACCCGCGCCTTCCGCTGGACCATCGCGCAGGGCGTGGTGCAGACCGTCGCGCCGGAAGGGCGCCGCACCAGCGACCAGATCGTCACCATCGATTCCCAAACCATGACCCTGCGCCTGGCGGGCACCAGCGGGCTGGAACACCGCGTCCGCGCCGCAACCTGCGCGCGCCAGATGGGCGTCTAGGGCAGCCGCTTGGCGGTTATGTCTGGTCCGGACCGGTGCAGCACCAGGGCGCTGGGCGGCCCATAGCCCGGCATCACGAAACGTACCTGCGAATCCACGGCCCTGGTGAAGAAGTCGCCGCCGGCTTCGGCGAACATTTCGATCTTCGACTGGTTGTCCACCTGCGAAAAAAGATGGTCGCCATCGCGCACGATGGTCATCACCTCGCCCCGCTCGAACTGATAGCGGCCGGCATAGCGGTCCAGCAACCCGGCATCGACAGCGATTTCCTTGCGCTCGCTGGGCAGGATCACGGGCCTGCCAAGCGCGAGATCGGCAAGCTTCGTCATCATCAGGTCGGCGTTTCCGCTCACGACATTGTCCAGCACCACCACGGCGAGGTGCTCCTTCGGATACCAGGCCAGCGATGTGGAGAAGCCGTTGATGCCGCCATTGTGGGAAAACCGCAGATGGCCGGCATCGTCATGGACGCCCAGCCCGAAGGCATACTCTTCCTTGAATGGCGTGGTCATCTTCTTCAACGAGCCAGGCTTTAGCAGCTTGCCGCCATACAGCGCCTTTTCCCATGTCAGCAGGTCATGGGTGGTGGAATAGAGCGAACCCGCCGCATAGGGGGTGCTCATGTCGATGAAATCGTCGTTCAGCAGCGCGCCCTTGCGCCGGACATAGCCTGAAGCGCGCATGGGAATGATCTGCGCGGCGCTGTCATAGCCCGTATCCATCATGCCAAGCGGCGTGAACAGGTTTTCCTGCAGGAACTGGGCATAGGGCATGCCGCTCGTCTTTTCGATGACGGCGCCCAGCAGGATGTAGTTGGAATTGGAATAGCTCCACTTTGTGCCGGCGGCGAAATCCAGCGGCTTGTCGCGGAAGGTGGCGATCAGTTCGGCGGGTGTCACGGTCCGGCGCATCGCCGCCTTGAAATCGGCGAAGCTGGTATAGTTGGGGACGCCGGCGGTGTGGGTGAGAAGGTTGAACAGCGTGACCTTGTCCCAGGCCGCCGGGGCATCGGGCACGAACTTGCCGATCGGATCGTCCAGCTTCAGCCTGCCGCGCTCTTCCAGCAGCAGGATGGCGGCGGCGGTGAACTGCTTGGTCAGCGAGCCGAGGCGGAATTTCGTGGCGGGCGTAGCGGCGATATTCCATTCCAGGTTGGCCGATCCATAACCCTTGTCGAGCAGGACCTTGTCGTCCTTCACCACCAGCACGCTGCCCATGAAAAGTTTTTCACCCAGGTAATACTGCATCACCTGGTCCATCCTGGCGGTGTCCTGCGCCATGGCGGGGGTCTGCCAAAGCAGGGTCAGGCAGATGCCCAATGTCCAGCGACCAGCTCGCATGCGCCTATCTCCCTGTTTTTTGAAAGACTAGAAGGAAGCGCCGCAAAATCAATGTGCAAACATTTTCAGCCGCAATTCCGCCGCGTTTGATGCGTTGAGAAATGTCAGCACATTGCAAAACGCCGCAGATGCGGATGCACAGCCGCTATGCGTTGACACTGCGCGCGAGCGGCTGTTAACCACGCGGCGATTTCACCGCAGCTGCGAGGGCGATTCGCGCGCTGGCTGCCATTCGATATTCCAGCACCGATTCTTCATTTCGGCAGGCCCGATCGCCTGCCCAAAAGGACATGACCGTGGAAGAGACCTTGAACAAGAAGCTGATGCTGTCCGTCGTGGCGGGGTTGAAAGACGGCAATCTCGATCCGCTGTTCGCGGCCCTGCATCCCGACATTGTGTGGACGGCGACGGCGCCCAAGGCGTTCTTCCGTTTCGGCGGCACCCACCGCGGCATCGCCGGGATGAAGGAATATACCGCGCTGCTGTTCTCGCGTTACAGCTTCATCGCATTCGAGCCCCGGTCCGTCGTCACCAGCGGCGACCAGGTGTGGGGCCTGTTCGCCTTTGAGGCGCGCCACATTCCCACCGGCCGCATCGTCGCCACCGATATCTCGATGCGCTGGACGGTGAAGGCCGGCAAGATCATCGCGCACCAGGGCTTCTTCGATACCGCCGGTGTGTTGATGCAGCAGGGCGAACTGACCGCCGCCGCCTAGGCCGCGCTCAGGCGCAGGGTGTCTTGACGGCGCTCTATATTTCAATAATCTATGAAATATGGAAACAGATGCCGCCTTGCGGGGGTTGTCCGCTTTGGCCCAGGAAGGCCGCCTTGCGGTGTTCCGCCTGCTGGTGAAAGCCGGGCCTGACGGCATGGCGGCGGGCGACATCGCGCGCAGGACGAAAACCGCCGCCAACACCATGTCGGCCCAGCTTCTGGTGCTGGCCAATGCCGGACTGGTGCGGGCCCGCCGCGACGGCCGCTCCATCATCTATGTGGCGGATTTTGGCCGCATGGGCGCGCTGCTGGAATTCCTCACCAAGGACTGCTGCGGCGGACGGCCGGAAATCTGTGCCCCGATGCTCGCATGCCCGGCGAAAAAGCCGCGAAAGGCCCGCGCCGCATGATCACCATCTATCACAACCCCGCCTGCGGCACCTCGCGCAACACCCTGGCGCTGATCCGCAATGCGGGCGCCGAGCCGCAGGTCATCGAATATCTCAAGACGCCGCCCAGCCGCGCGGCGTTGGTGGAATTGCTTGCGGGCATGGGCATGACGGCGCGCCAGTTGCTGCGCGGGAAGGAAAAAATCGCCGAGGCGCTGGGGCTGAATGATCCGGCGGTGGCGGATGGGATTTTGCTCGACGCCATGATGGTTCACCCCATCCTGATCAACCGCCCCATCGTGGTGACGCCGCTTGGCGTGAAGCTGTGCCGCCCGTCGGAACTGGTGCTCGACATCCTGCCCGACCCGCAACGCGGCGCCTTCGTCAAGGAAGATGGCGAGCAGGTGATCGACGCCAATGGCAAGCGTCTGGTGTGATGTTCAGCCTGTCGCGCCGCCTCACTGCCGAGTGCCTAGGCACCGCCTTGCTGCTGATTGCCGTGGTCGGCTCCGGCATCATGGCCGAGCGGCTGGCGGGCGGGAACGCCGCACTGGCGCTGCTGGCCAATGCTGTCGCCACTGGCGCGGCGCTGGTGGTTTTGATCACCGTGTTCGGGCCCATATCAGGCGCGCATTTCAATCCTGCCGTCTCGCTGTGGTTCCTGCTGCGGCGGGACATCGCCGTTTCCACCGCGCTGCTGTATGGCCTGGCCCAGGTCATCGGCGCGGTATTGGGTGTCTGGCTTGCCCACGCCATGTTCGCCCTGCCGATCCTGGAAACATCGCACAAGCTGCGGGACGGCCCCGCCCAATGGCTGGCGGAAGGTGTCGCGACCTTCGGCCTGATCCTTACCATCGCGGGCGGCCTGCGCTTTGCGCGCGCGTCTATCCCCATGCTGGTGGGGCTTTATATCACCGGGGCCTACTGGTTTACCGCATCGACGTCCTTCGCCAATCCCGCCGTCACCCTGGCGCGCTCCCTGAGCGACAGTTTTGCCGGCATCGCGCCGGCGTCGGTGCCGGGCTTTGTCGCCGCGCAGCTGGCCGCGACCGTCGCAGGATGGTTGTTCTGCCGCTGGCTGCTTGTCCCCCTGCCGGAAAAATAAATTCCGCCAGCGCCATCAGGCGCCTGCCGCCGAAAACGGCGCGGCGGCTTGTCCACGCCGCGCATCGCCGCGTCATACTGGCGGCATGAGCAAGACGCGTCACAGCACCGAAAAGCCTGCCCACACCCCCGGAGGGGAGGGGGTGCCGCCGTTCATCCAATCAAGTGTCAAGCTGTTGCGGCCTGAAGATGCCTGGCAACCACGGATGGGTGCGCCGCGGGGCAACCGCAACGCCGCCAAGCCGCTGTCCACGCTGAAAGCGCGTATCCGCGATTTCAAACGCCGCACGCGCGCCGCGCTGAAGGCGGTGGATTAATGGGGGATGTAAGCCAAAGCGAACAGCGCCGCGCCAACCGCACCCAGCCCCATGGCCGAGAACCAGAAGGTCCTGCGGCTGGTGATGATGGCCACGGTGGAAAGCGCGATGCCGATCTCGATCAGGGTTGCGGCCCCGGTCAGCCAGTGATGGCGCTGCTCATGGACGGCGCTTTCCGTCAGCCGCGCATCGCGATCCTTTTCGGCCTCCTGGGCTTTCTCGCGCGCCTTGTCCTGGCCTTCGCGGTCCTTGCCGATTTCCTTTTCATAGTCCGCCGCCTTGGGCCCGCCGGACACCGACGCGATCTCGTACATGTGCCGCTTCAGGCTGTCGGCCTGGTACTCGTTCCAGGAATCGGTGGCCTTGTCCTGTGCCAGCACCGCCTCGCTGGACTGGGTGATGGCGCGGCCACCTTCCACCGTCTCCAGGCTGCCGGCGCCGGCCGCCATCACCGCCAGGACGGCGATGGTGATGGAGACGCGCGATATGAAGGGATCGCGCGCATGGGCCGCGTGTTCGGCATGCTCGGCATGTTCATGGGCGTCCAGCGCGGGATCGTTGCTCATGGGTTATTTCAACAGCGAGAGGTCAATGGCGTCGGCCATCGCCTGATAGCCCGCATCATTGGGATGCAGCTTGTCTTTCAGGTTGAAGTCGGCGCGAAAGGTCAGGGGGTTGGTCTTGTCGGCGGTGGCGGTGGCAAAATCCACCACGCCATCGAACGCGCCCGAGGTGGCGATCCACTTGTTAAGGCCGCTGCGCACGGCCTCACCGGCGGGCGAGGCATAACCGGCGCCGCCATAGGGCGTCAGCAGGGAGCCGATCACCTTGATGCCATGGGCATGGGCGCGGGTGATGACCTGCTTGTCGGCGGCGATCAGCGCTTCCAGGGTGACCGGATCCTGCGGTCCTGCGGGCGTGAAGCCGCGGCCGATATCGTTGATGCCTTCCAGCAGGATCACGGCCTTGACGCCCGGCACGCCCAGTACGTCGCGGTCAAAGCGCGCCAATGCGTTCTGGCCCGTGCCATAGCGCAGCAGGCGGTTGCCGCCGATGCCGGCATTGACCACGGCATACTTGCTCCTGGCCGCGACCAGACGTTCGGCCAGCCGGTCCGGCCAGCCGTGAAAGGCGTTGCTGGTGGACAGCGCGCCTTCGGTGATGGAGTCGCCAAGCGTCACCACCACGGCATTTGCGGTGGCGGCGTCCACTTCGACCTGGGTCACCAGCGCGGTCAGGCGCATGATCTTCTGGTTCGGCAACTGCGCCGCGCCGGTCTGGTCGCCCGGCGTGCCGGAGACATACTGGAACAGGCTGTGGCCGCCGCGCACAATGGCGCCGGGCGAATAGCTGGAAATCACCAGCTTCTGCAGCGCTTCGACTTTCAGCTCGACGGGATCGGACACCAGCGGCGCACTGGCGGGAACGGCGACGCCGCCATGGCCGTCAAAGGTCACGGTGCGGTCGGTGCCCGCGATCACGCTGCCGTCGGGACCGGCGATGCCCACATGCACCGCGCCCGCCACCAGCACATCGACGCCGCCTTCATTGCTGAAGCGCAGGCGGATGCGGTTGCCGGCGGCGGAAACGCGCACCAGCTGGCGGATGGTGATATTGGTGGGATCGCCTTCGGGCGTCACCACCGGCACATTGCCGGGATTGTCGAGCAGCAGCGGGCCGGGCGGATTGACGGCCGGGGCCTGTCCCGCATTGGCGGCCAGCGGCGCAACGGAAGAGGGCGCGGGGGCGGGCGTGGTACCCGGCGGCAGCGGCAGGGGAACGAAACCCCAGGCGCCCAGCCAGTTGTCTTTCGCCATGGCGCCCGAGGCGCTGGCCAGAATCAGTACCGCCGCGGCGGCCAGATGACGGAATTTCATGCCCGACTCCCCGATGTTTTCCTTGTTGGGCGGGACTTTCTCGCAAGCCCGGAAGCCTCGCAAGCCGCCTCCCGGGGGCAAAAAAGCACCGTCTGCGGACCAAACGACACGCCCAACCCAAAAAAGTCTGCCTTTTCAGATGCTTCCCGTTGACGGGTTGGAACTTCCCTGACAGTTTAATCCCCAGCCACGGGGGCTTAACCCCCTCAAGGGGCTTGGGGAATGATCAAGTCAGAACTGGTAGCGCGCCTTACCGCCCGCTATCCGCATTTGTATCACCGCGATGTCGAACGCATCGTGACAACCGTGCTGGATTCCATCAGCAAGGCGCTGGCCGATGGCCATCGCGTGGAACTGCGCGGTTTCGGGGCGTTCAGCGTCAAGGTCCGCCCGTCGCGCATGGGCCGCAACCCCCGTACCGGCGAGCCGGTTTCGGTGGGCCAGAAGCGCGCGCCTTTCTTTCGCA
>JAQGLO010000171.1 GCA_028292825.1 Alphaproteobacteria bacterium
CGCGTCTCGCCGTCATAGGTGGTGCGGAAGTCCACCGCATCCTCGTCCAGCCCGTCCAGCAGCGCGGCGGCGATCTCGGTGAGGCGGCTTTCGGTGTAGCGCATGGCGGCGGCGTTATCGCCGTCGACATTGCCGAAGTTGCCCTGCCCGTCCACCAGCGGATAGCGGACGGAGAATTCCTGTGCCAGCCGCACCAGCGCGTCATAGATCGCCTGGTCGCCATGGGGATGGAAGCTGCCCATCACGTCGCCCACCACCTTGGCGGACTTCTTGAAGGCCGAGTTCGGGTCCAGCCGCAGCAACCGCATGCCGAACAGGATGCGGCGATGCACCGGCTTCAGCCCGTCGCGGGCATCGGGCAGCGCGCGCTGGGTGATGGTGGACAGCGCATAGGCCAGATAGCGCTCGGCCAGCGCCTTGCTCAGCGGTTCGGAACGGATTTCGTCGGGGACAGCAACCATGGTTCAGCTTTTAGATGATTCGGGGAGGATGGCATCCAGGCGAAGGCGCGCGGGCGGCAGGTCCTTGCCATGCGGCTTGAGCACACGGTCCAGCAGGAAATGGCCAGTCAGCGCCAGGCCGGCGGCGATTTCGTCGCCATGGGCCTGGTCATTGTCCTCACCCATCAGGAATCCGGGAAGCCGGAACAGGCGCGAGGCGTAAATTCCGGCCGCGTCGCGCGACACGGCGCGCCCGGACTTGGGCGAGACATAGATCAGATCGGTCTTGGCGCCGGTGGAGGCGCATTCGCTGAGGTCGAGCCCGAAGCCCAGCGCCTCCAGCAGACCCGCTTCCCAGCGCACATAGAGCGGGAGCCAGTGGGCAGTGTCGCCGGTCATCATTTCGTCCAGCAGGATTTCACCGCCCAGGAAGACGGTGGCATGGGCCTCGCGTTCGGGCATGGCGGCGGTTGTCATGGCGGAAAAGGCGTTGAGGCCGGCCAGGGTGTCACGGCTGTCCATCAACTCGCCGGCGCGCGACCGCGCCAGTTCGCAGGTGAAGCTGCCGAGCTGTTCTTCCAGCCGCGCCCGCCACTGCACATGCACCGAGTTACCAGGCTGCAGGGTCGGCTTCACCCGCCGCGAGGCGCCGCCGCGCACCAGCCCGGCATGGCGGCCATGGTCGCGGGTGAGCAATTCCAGGATCGCGCCGGTCTCGCCATGGGAGCGCGTCGAGAGAACAATGGCGTCGTCAGACCATTCCATTCATTTCTCGTGCGGGAATTCCAGCCCGATTTCGCGGTAATGTTCGCGGTTCTCGGCCCAGTCCTCGCGCACCTTCACGAACAGGAACAGATGGACGCGGCGTCCGAACAGGGTTTCCAGTTCCTCGCGCGCCAGCCCGCCGATGATCTTGATGGTGGCGCCGCCCTTGCCCAGCACGATGGCCTTCTGGCCCTCGCGCTGCACATAGATGATCTGGTCGATTTTCACCGAACCGTCGCGGCGCTCTTCCCACTTTTCCGTCTCGACGGCGCTGGAGTAAGGCAGCTCGTCATGCAGGCGCAGGTAGATCTTCTCGCGTGTCACTTCCGCCGCCAGCAGGCGCGACGGAATGTCGGCTGCCTGGTCTTCGGGATACAGCCACGGACCCTGCGGCATGCGCGCCGCCACCCAGCTGGCGACATCGCCCACGCCTTCGCCCTTCAGGGCGGAGACCAGGAAGACATCCTCGAACACACCCTCGGCATGGAAACGCTCGACCAGCGGCAACAGGTCGGTGCGCTTCATGCCGTCGATCTTGTTCAGGATCAGGGCTTTCTTCTTCTTGCTGTTGCTGTCCTTCAGGCCCTGCAGGATCGCCATGGTATCGCGCGCGCCCAGACTGTTCGGGTCGGCGACAAGATCAGCAGCGTCCACGATCAGCAGCACGCAATCGGCTTCCTCGGCGCCGGCCCAGGCGGATGTGACCATGGCGCGGTCCAGGCGGCGGCGGGGGCGGAAGATGCCCGGCGTATCCACGAATACGATCTGGGTTTCGCCCGCCATGGCGATGCCGCGCACCGGCATGCGGGTGGTCTGCACCTTGGGGCTGACGATGGCGATCTTGGTGCCGACCAGCGCGTTGATCAGTGTGGACTTGCCGGCATTGGGCGCGCCGATGATGGCGGCAAAGCCGCAACGGGTGGTCATGGCTCTACCTGTGACAGAAGTTTCTGGGCGGCGTCCTGTTCGGCCTGGCGCTTGGAACCGCCTTCGCCCGTCACGGCGTCGAAGCCGCTGACTTTGGCTTCGACGATGAAGCGCGGCGCATGATCGGGGCCGGCGCGTTCCTTCAGGGTATAGACCGGCGCATCCTTGCCGGGACGGGCCTGCGACCATTCCTGCAGCCGGGTCTTGGCGTCGCGCATGTCATGGGACAATTCGTCGAACTGCGTTGCCCAATAGCGTTCGACAAAGGCGCGGGCCACTTCCATGCCGCCATCGAGGTAGAGCGCGGCGATCACCGCCTCGCACACGCCCGACAGGATGGCGGGCTTGTCGCGGCCGCCGGCGGATTTTTCGGAATTGGCCAGGATGACATGCTCGGCCAGGCCCGCATCGGTCGCGGCCTTGGCGCAGGCGGCGCCGCGCGCCAGGGCGTTGAACTTCAGGGCCAGCGCGCCTTCGGCGTCATCGGGGTAAAAGGCGTGCAGCTTTTCGGCGATGATCAACCCCAGCACGCGGTCGCCGAGGAATTCCAGCCGCTCGTTGGAGGTGACGGCGTCGGCGCTGGCATGGGTCAGCGCGCGCTTGAGAAGGTTTGGGTCTTTGAACTTGTGACCGAGCTTGTCAGCCAATGCCATCGAAGATGGGGAGGTAATCGCGTCCGTCAAAGCGTTATTTCACCATGGTCAGGATGCGCGAATAGCGCACCGCGAAAGGCCATTTCCAGATTTCCCACACCCGGGCCGAGCCGTCGGTGGAGAAGAAGCGGATCTCGGCCTTGCCTTCCAGATTTTCGGCCGGCACGTAACCCACGGCGGCGCGGCTGTCGTCGCTGTTGTCGCGATTGTCGCCCATCATGAAATAATGGCCGGCGGGGACATGGAATTCCTCGGTATTGTCCAGCGCGCCTTCGGTGTCGCGGTCCAGCACCTTGTAGGTCTTGCCTTCCGGCAGGGTCTCTTCGTATTGCGGCACATGATGGTCTTCGCCGTCGATCTTCTCGACATAGTCGGCGATGCGCTTCTTGGGGATTTCCTTGCCGTTGATGAACAGGACGCCCTGCTTCATCTGGATGGTGTCGCCCGGCATGCCGATCAGGCGCTTGATGAAGTCGGTGGAATTGTCCTGCGGGTACTTGAACACAATGACGTCGCCGCGGGTGGGCTCATGGGCGAAATAGCGACCCTGCATCTTGTCGCCGAAGGGCCAGCCGCCGAACGGGAAGGTGTAGCGGGAATAGCCGTAGGAGAATTTCTCCACGAACAGGTAATCGCCCACCAGCAACGTGGCTTCCATCGAGGCCGACGGAATGTTGAAGGGCTGGAAGAAGAAGGTGCGGATGACGATCGCGATCAGGCCGGCATAGACCACCGTCTTGGCGAGTTCCCCCCAGGATTCGCCCTGCTGCTGCTTGACCGCCATTTTCGTGTCCGACATGTGATTTCCGTGGTTTGCGGCGACAGAAACGGTCAGAACGCCGCGCTGTCAAGGCGGA
>JAQGLO010000175.1 GCA_028292825.1 Alphaproteobacteria bacterium
GCGCTTGTTGGCGCCGGCATGGGTTGCCAGCAGTTCAAGCACGCGCGCCTTGTCGAGGGCGCGCGCGTTGGAGGGAGATTTATCGTTCTTCAATTTTCCTATTCGCCTGCCAGCTCCGGCTCTTTGGTCTTTTTACCAGAGCTCGGACCTTTGCCTTTCGGCGGGGCAGCTTTCTTTGTCTTGGTGGTTTTGGCAGCCGCCTTCTTTTTCGGCGCCGCCTTCTTTTCGGTCTTGGGCTTCTCGGCTTTGACAGCCTTCGCCTTCACGGCTTTTTTCTTTTTCTTCCCGCCCTTGGCTTCGCGTTCGGCGATCAGCGCCAGCGCCTGTTCCATGGTGACAGTCTCGGGCTCGGTGCCTTCATGCAGGGTAGCGTTGGTCTCGCCATCGCTGGCATAGGCGCCGAACTTGCCCTTCAGGATCTTGATCAGGCGGCCATCCGGTGCCGCGCCCAGGTCTTTCAGGGTCTGCGCACCGCGGCGGCCCGGGCCCTTGGCCTTCTTCTCGGCAATCAGAGTCACGGCATGGTTGAGCCCGATCTCGAACACATCTTCCGGCGAGGGCAGGGAGGCATAGATGCCGTCATGATAGACGTAAGGCCCGAAGCGCCCGAAGTTGGATGTGATCTTCTTGCCGTCTTCGGGATGCAGCCCGACTTCGCGCGGCAGGTTCAGCAGCTTCACCGCCATCTCCAGATCCACGTCGGACTTGTCGGTGCCCTTGGGCAGGCCGCTGCGCTTGGGCTTGTCGCCTTCGCCGCGCTGCACATAGGGACCAAAACGTCCCGTGCGCAGGGTAATCATGTCTTCGGAATCGGGGAAAAGTCCGATCTCGACCGGACCGGCATCGCCTTCGCCCGGCTTGGCGCCGATCTGGCGGGTGAAGCGGCATTCCGGATAGTTGGTGCAGCCGACAAAGGCGCCGAAGCGGCCCAGCTTCAGGTTCAGCCGGCCATCGGCGCAGCTGGGGCACTTGCGCGGGTCGGTGCCGTCCTCGCCATGCGGGAAAATGTGCGGCGCCAGCACCGCTTCCAGCTCGTCGATGACATGGGTGATGCGCAGGTCCTTGGTCTCGCCCACCGCGGCCGAGAATTCCGTCCAGAAATCACGCAACAGCTGCTTCCAGTTCAGTTTGCCTTCGGAGACTTCGTCCAGCTTCTCTTCCAGGTCGGCGGTGAAGTCATAGGCGACATAGCGCTGGAAGAACTTGCTCAGGAAGACGGTGACCAGCCGGCCCTTGTCTTCGGGCATGAAGCGCTGGCGGTCCATCTTCACATAGGCTCGGTCGCGCAACGTCGACAGGATCGAGGCATAGGTGGAGGGGCGGCCGATGCCCAGCTCTTCCAGCTTCTTGACCAGGCTGGCTTCGCTGTAACGCGGCGGCGGTTCGGTGAAATGCTGTGCCGGGTTGACCTGTTCGACCTTGGTCTTGTCGCCGGCCGTCAGCTTGGGCAGGCGCGAGCCGTCTTCGTCGGCGTCGTCGTCCTGGCCTTCCAGGTACAAGGTGAGAAAGCCGTCGAACAGGGTGACGGTGCCGGTGGCGCGCAGGGTGATCTGCCTGTCGGCCGACAGCATGTCCACCGTGGTGCGTTCCTGTTCGGCCGATTCCATCTGGCTGGCGACGGCGCGCTTCCAGATCAGCTCGTACAGCCTGGCGGAATCGGCATCGAGATAGCGCGCCACTTCTTCGGGGGTGCGGGCGAAGCTGGTGGGGCGCACCGCTTCATGGGCTTCCTGCGCATTCTTGGCCTTGCTGACATAGACGCGCGCGGCGGAGGGCACATAGCGGGCGCCATATTTCTTGCCGATGACTTCGCGCGCTTCGTTCACCGCTTCGGCCACCATGGTGATGCCGTCGGTCCGCATATAGGTGATCAGGCCGGTGGTATCGCCGCCGATTTCCACGCCTTCATACAGTCCCTGCGCGATCTGCATGGTGCGCTTGGCATTGAAGCCCAGCTTGCGCGACGCTTCCTGCTGCAGCGAGGAGGTGATGAAGGGCGGCGAGGGATTGCGCCGGACCGGCTTGGCCTCGACGCTGCCCACGGCGAAGGTCTGCGCATTGATCGCGGCCACGGCGCGGTCGGCATCGTCCTTGTTGGTGAGCGACATCTTGTCGATCTTCTTGCCGTCCAGCTGGATCAGCCGGCCGACCAGGTTCCCGGCGGCGGCCGACAGGTCGGCATCGATCGACCAGTATTCCTGCGCCTTGAAGGCTTCGATTTCCTGCTCGCGTTCCACCACCAGGCGCAGCGCCACCGACTGCACCCGGCCTGCGGACCGCGCGCCCGGCAGCTTGCGCCACAGGACGGGGGAGAGCGTGAAGCCCACCAGATAGTCCAGCGCGCGGCGGGCCAGATAGGCGTCGACCAGTTCCACATTCAGCTGGCGGGGATGGGCAATGGCTTCCAGCACGGCGGATTTGGTGATGGCGTTGAACGCCACCCGCTCCACCGGCATGTCCTTGAGCAGGCCCTTGGCCTTCAGCACTTCCAGGATATGCCAGCTGATGGCCTCGCCCTCGCGGTCGGGGTCGGTGGCCAGGATCAGCTTGTCGGCGCCCTTCACGGCCTTGGCGATGTCGGAAATCTTGGAGGCCGCCCGGGCATCCACATCCCAGACCATGGAGAAATCATCGTCCGGATTGACCGAGCCGTTCTTGGACGGCAGGTCGCGAATATGCCCGAAGCTGGCCAGCACTTTATAATCGCTGCCCAGATACTTGTTGATGGCTTTGACCTTGCCGGGGGATTCGACAATCAGGACATTCATCTAGGAAATCGTACCTAACATTGGGGTGGAGTGGGGCTTATCTGGGGTCCGGGCGGCAATCTTCAACGGGGCATGGCCAAAAGCGGCGGGACACTGGTCGAAGCGGCAGCCGCCTGTCAACGCAGGCCGGGCGTCCATATTGAAACCAAAAGTTGTATTCATCAAAGTTCCATAGGATAAATGTAACCATTGGTTGTAAAATCAACTGGGGCCATCTATGGTTAATCCGCAAAAGCTTTCTGAATCCGTAATGGCCGCTCCACAGCAAAAGCCCGGGTTCCCGGCCTCGCAGCCCCCGGCCGCGCCGCTTTCGGCGGCCGAGTCCGCCCGCTACACCCTCGATATGCTGGAAAATCTGCGAAAAATCGCCACCCGGCAGGGCCAGACCGTCCTGGCGCACCTGCTGGAGCTGGCCCAGGCCGAGGCGCGGATGCTGATCCGCGACGCCCCGGCCCCCAGTGGGGCAGAGCGCTAACGCGCCCCGGTCGGCACCACTTCGCGGCCATAAGTGGCGTTGGTGACGATGGCGAAGCTGCCATACATGGCCAGCGCCCCGCAGAGCAGACCGACCCAGCCGCCCGCCGCATGCAGCACCGGATTGCCCAGCAGCGCGCCGCCGCCCAGCAGGAAAAACGCGATCCACAGCGTCAGGAAAATCCCGAACAGCAGCCGCGACAGCCGGAAGGTGGAAACCCACAGGCCCAAGGTGAAGACCCCCCACAGCACCAGGCACAGTCCGATGGCGCTGCCGGCGCCCGACAGGTCCAGCACATGGTTGCCGCCGAGCAGGATCAGCAGCGCGAACCACCACCAGAAGGCGCCATACGCCGTAAAAGCCGTCGCGCCAAAAGTGTTGGCGGTCTTGAACTCCATGATGCCGGCAATGATCTGCGCCGTGCCGCCGAACGCCATCGCCAGCGGAATCACCACCGGCTCGCCCGCCACCGGCAACAGGCCCGCATTGACGCTGCTGAGAAGAATGGTGGTGAGCCCGAAGCCGGCAAGCCCCAGCGCCGCCGGATTTGCGGTGTCTGCCATGAACGCCTCCCTTTGTTGTTGTTCTTGTTACGACCAGCTTACACGATTGCCGGGATGGCGCACGCAGCGCCCGGCCAGTTCCAGTTCCAGGATCACCGTCTGCACCGCACCGGGTGGTGCGCCCAGCTGGCGGATCAGTTCGTCGATCTCCACCGGGGCAGGGCCCAGCGCCTCTTCGACTTTTGTGCGGATGCGGTCGGCTTGCGCATCGTCTCCCGGTGGCGGCGTCGGTGACATGCTGTCAGGCTCGCGGAAATTGCCGCCCAGCATGGGCGACAGCACGGCCAGCACATCCTCGGCGCCTTCCGTCAGGGTGGCGCCTTCGCGGATCAGCCGGTTGGCGCCCCGCGCCCGCGGATCCAGCGGCGAGCCTGGTACGGCGAAAATCTCGCGTCCCTGATCCAGCGCATATTGCGCCGTGATCAGCGAGCCGGATTTCTCCGCCGCCTCCACCACCACCACGCCGCGCGAAAGGCCGGAGATGATGCGGTTGCGGCGGGGGAAGTGCCGCGCTTGCGGTGCTTCGCCCAGCCGCATCTCTGACACGATCACGCCCTGATTGCGGATCGCGGCATACAGCTTGTCGTTTTCCGGCGGATAGATGATGTCGACGCCGCCCGCCACCACCGCCACGGTCCCCACCGCCAGTGCCGCTTCATGGGCGGCGGCGTCGATGCCCCGCGCCAGGCCCGACGCCACCACCAGCCCGGCAAAGCCCAGGTCGCGCGCCAGGGTGTCGGAGAATTTTCGGGCCAGCGCGCTGGCATTGCGCGCGCCGACAATGGCGACCATCTCCTTCTTCAGCAAATGCGGATGGCCCAGCACGCTGATCAACGGCGGCGGCACATCCATCGCCGCCAGTCCGCGCGGATAGTCCGGCTCGCAGGACGCGATCATGCGCCCACCCAGCGCCGCCAGCTTTTCGGTTTCATCGGCGGCGTCACGCGGATCCGGCAGCACGAAGCTTTTGCCGCCGCCACGCTTGGCCATGCGCGGCAGTTCTTCCAGCGCGGCCGAGGCACTGCCGAAGCGCGCAATCAGGTTCTGGAAGGTAACAGGGCCGACATTCTCGGTGCGCGACAGGCGCAGCCAGGCGCGGCGTTCGCTATCGCTGAGCTGCACCCGCTTCTCCGCCGGTTTTGGAACCAATACGTGGCTCCGCGCCGCGGATAAGCCGGCGGATGTTTTCGCGATGCATGTAATAAATCAGCGCCGACAGGATCAGCGCCAGGGCCGCATAGGCATCATGATGCAGCAGAAGGAAAAAGGCAGGAGACAAGGCGATGGCGATCAGCGCCGACAGGGATGAAATGCGCCAGATGAAGGCAGCGCCCAGCCATGTACCCGCCACCAACACACCGACGGGCCAGGTCAGTGCAAAGCAGACACCCAGATAGGTCGCGACCCCTTTGCCGCCCTTGAATTTCAGCCAGACGGGAAACAGGTGTCCCAGCACCGCGCCCAGGGCGGCGATAATTTCCGCGCCCGGCGGCAACACGGCGCGCGCCACCAGCACGGCCACCGCGCCTTTCAGCCCGTCACACAGCAGGGTACCCGCCGCCGCCCATTTCTTGCCGGTGCGCAGCACATTGGTGGCGCCGATATTGCCCGAGCCGACCTTGCGGATATCGCCGGCGCCGGACAGATGCGCGAAGAACAGCCCGAACGGAATCGTCCCCAGCAGATAGCCGAGCAGCAGCGCTTGCAAAAGAACGGGCAGGATCATGGCCCCAACGATGCCAGCCTTTGATAGAAAAATCTATCGGGCCCTATCGAAAACGCATTCGCCGCCGACGAAGGTCTTCTGCGCCCGGCCCGAGAATTTGCGGCCCTCAAAGGCGGTGTTGCGGGCGCGGGAATGCAGCTTCTCGGCATCGACCACGAAAGGCTCGTCCGTGTCGATCAGCACCAGGTCGGCGGGGGCGCCCTTGGCCAGAGTGCCGGTGGGCAATCCGAAAATCCGCGCCGGCGCCGTCGTCAGCGCGCCCAGCAGGTGCATCAGGCTGGCGCGGCCATCATGCATCACCGCAAGCGCGGCGGGCAGCAGGGTCTCAAGTCCCACCGCACCGGCCGCCGCGGAGGCGAAAGGCTGGCGCTTGGTGTCGGCGCCCTGGGGCTCATGGCTCGACACGATGACATCAATGAGTCCGCTGGCGACGCCCTCGGCCATGGCGGCGCGGTCGGCTTCGCTGCGCAGCGGCGGCGACAGCTTGCGGAAGGTGTAATAAGCCCCGACATCCAGCTCGTTCAGCGACAGATGATTGGCCGACACGCCGCAGGTGATGGGCAACCCGCGCGCCTTGGCGGCGGCGATGGCCTCCAGCGAGGCGCGGGTGGAAATCTGGCCGAAGTGATAGCGCGCGCCGGTCAGCTCGACCAGGCGGATGTCGCGCTCCACGATCAGGCTTTCGGCCATCGACGGCGAGGAGGGCAGGCCCAGCCGCGTGGCGAACTCGCCCTCGGTGGCGGAGGTGTTCAAGACCAGTTCAGGGTCCTCGGCATGGGCGATCACTAGGGCGTTGAAGGTGGACGCATAGGACAGCGCCCGGCGCAGCACCCGCGCATTGGCCACCGTGCGGTCGCCATCGGTGAAGGCGACGGCGCCGGCTTCCTGCAGCATGCCGATCTCGGTCATGGTTTCGCCCAGCAGCCCGCGCGTCAGCGCAGCAGTGGGCAGCACGCGCACCTTCGCCGTAGCGGCGGCGCGGCGCATCAGGAAATCCACCAGCGAGGGTTCGTCGATGACGGGATCGGTGTTGGGCATCACGATCATGCTGGTGACGCCGCCCGCCGCCGCCGCGGCGCTGGCGGATTCCAGGCTCTCGCGATGCTCCGCCCCGGGCTCGCCGGTAAAGACGCGGCAGTCGATCAGGCCGGGCGCCAGCACCAGGCCGTGGCAGTTGATGATTTCGGGGTCGCTGGGGTCGGCATCGTTGAACAGACGCGGGCCGATATCGGCGATCCTGCCATTTTCCACCAGCAGGCCGCCCTTCACGTCCAGTCCCGACGCGGGATCGATCAGGCGCGCATTCCTGAAGGCGATCCGGCGGTTCATGACATGCCCCGCGACAGCGCGTCGAGAATGGCCATGCGGATGGCGACGCCCATCTCGACCTGTTCGCTGATCAGGCTGACCACCACGTCATCGGCAATGTCGGATGCGATCTCGACGCCCCGGTTCATGGGCCCCGGATGCATGACCAGCGCGCCGGGCTTGGCCATGGCCAGCTTGGCGCGGTCCAGGCCATAGAAGCGGAAATATTCGCGCGCCGAGGGCACGAAGGCGCCCGACATGCGCTCCAGCTGCAGCCGCAGCATCATCACAATGTCCGCGCCCGCCAGTCCCGATTTCATGTCGGTATGGATTTCCACCCCGAAGCGCTCGGCATCGGCGGGCAGCAGGGTCTTGGGCGCCACCAGCCGCACCCGCGCCCCCATCATGGACAGCAGGCGCAAGTTCGAGCGCGCCACCCGGCTGTGCAGCACGTCGCCGCAGATCGCCACCACCAGACCTTCAAAACCGCCAAGACGGCGGCGGATGGTCAGGGCGTCCAGCAGCGCCTGGGTGGGATGTTCATGGGCGCCGTCGCCGGCATTGATGACGCTGCAATCCAGCTTGCGCGACAGCAGCTCGGCGGCGCCCGCATCTTGGTGACGCACCACCAATATGTCCGGGCGCATGGCGTTGAGGGTGGACGCGGTGTCGATCAGCGTCTCGCCCTTGGAGACGGAGCTGGTCTTGACCGACATGTTCATCACATCGGCGCCCAGCCGCTTGCCGGCCAGTTCGAAGCTGGACTGGGTGCGGGTGCTGGATTCAAAGAACAGGTTGATCAGGGTGCGGCCCTTCAGCAGGGCGGTCTTCTTGTCGCTGGCCCGGCCCTGGGTGACATAGGTCTCGGCCAGGTCCAGCAGCGCCGTGATGTCGAACGGCGAAAGCCCTTCGATCCCCAGCAGGTGCTTGGACTTCAGGATCGGGGCGGTGTTCAGCGATGTCATTAAAGTGGGGCTTATAGAGAGGGTGGGCAGGGGCTGCAAGCCACGGCGTGGGTCAATTGCCAGCCGGCGCGGACTTATCCTCGGTAATCCTGGTCCCCTTGGTGATACAGCCGAAATCCTTGATCCCCGGCGTGTTGATCTCGGTGGGCAGGGGGCAGACCTCGAAGCTGCCGTTGATCCTTGTCTTCATCGAGCCGGTCTTGCTCTGCCAGTAAAGCCAGTTCTGCATCACGGGCAGGGCGATGTCGGCATTGCTGTCCGGCGGGGCCTTGATGATGAAGCGGGTGCCGTCTTCGGCGACCAGGGTGACGCCGATGTTCGAGGTCAGGCCCAGGCTGCCCTTCACGATGCGGCACTGGCCGGTCAGGGCCGGGCTCTTCTTGCAGGTGGTTTCCGCCGCCGACGCAATGGCAGGGAGCAGCAGCAACACGGCAAGCAGGCGCTTCACGCAATGTCCTCCAGCGTCTTTCCCGCCGGCTCGGGCAGGAACAGGATGGCGATCAGGGTGATTGGAAGGGAGACCAGCAGCCATTGCAAGGCGGGACCATGGGCATGGAAATGGTC